>CAJONF010000090.1 GCA_905236665.1 uncultured Selenomonadaceae bacterium
GTAAAATAAAATGAGCAAATACATAGCCAAAAGAATTTTAATGTCTGTGTTGACGCTGTTTATAATAACGTTCGTGCTGTTCGTGTTGATTCGTATCGTGCCTGGCGACCCGTTCCCTGTGGAGCGTATGTCCGCCGAAATGATTTTGCAAAAGCGCGAGGAACTCGGATTGAACAAGCCGATTTTAGAACAGTTCGTCAACTATATGTCAATGTTGTTGAGCGGAAGTTTCGGCAACGGAACTTCCCTTTACAACGGCGCACCGATTAAACCGATAATGCTTGCCTGCCTGGAGAATTCTTTCAAAATCGGCGTGCTGTCGATTTTATTCGGAACGGTGGTCGGACTTTTTTTGGGGATAATCGCTGCACTTAATCGCGGAAAATTTTTGGACGGATTTTGCACGATCGTTTCGATTTTGGGCGTGTGCATTCCGTCCTATGTTTTTATGATTTTCCTGCAATATTTCTTCTCGTATAAAATTCCGTTCTTCCCATATTTTTTCGAGCCATCAAATTTTCTTGCCTCGTCGATAATGCCGATGTTGTCGCTGAGTTTGTTTGCAATTTCAACAATCGCACGCTTCACGCGAAATGAAATGATAGAAGTTATGAACAGCGATTATGTTAAACTTGCAGAGGCAAAAGGTCTTTATGGCTTTGAACTTATGCGCCGCCACGTTTTGAGAAATGCGCTGATTCCGATTGTCACGGTTATTGCGCCGCTGGTTGTGAGTTTGTTGACGGGCGCGATGGTTATAGAAAAAATTTACGGGATAAACGGCGTGGGCAAATTAATGGTTGACGCGATAGCCGGGCAGGGCGTCGATTATAATTACGTCTTGGCATTGAGCATAGTTTTTTCCGCGCTGTATATCGGAGCAATGCTCGTGTTAGATATTTTGTACGGAATAATTGATCCGCGTATCAGATTGGCAAAGGGGGCGAATTGACGTGGAAAAAAATTATACGCCCCAAGCGGACGACTTTGAATTTATTTCCGACAGAAATTTAGAAGTTGACTTAAATTTCTCTTCGCAAGGTTATTGGAAAGGCGTCGCAGTTCATTTCTTCCGCGATAAATTTGCTGTCACGGGCTTAATTATTGTCAGCGTGATAATTTTGTTCGCAATCTTCGCGCCGATTGTAAGTTCTTACACCTACGAACAAATTATTTCCGTCATAGATTCGAGCGGTAAAGAAATTATCGCCAAAAGTTTATCGCCGCAAATTTCCGGTGACATGGCGCAAAATCTTTTTTCCGACAAAACTTTCCTTTTCGGCACCGACGACATGGGGCGCGATCTTTGGACGCGAACTTGGCAGGGAGCGCGAGTTTCTCTGCTTATAGCGTTCGTTGCGATTTTAATTGATATGATTATCGGCACGAGTTACGGATTAATTTCAGGATTTTTCGGCGGGCTAATCGATAATATTTTGCAACGTTTCATAGAAATTGCCGGCTCTATTCCGACTTTGGTTATCATTTCGATTCTAGCTATCTTTATGGAAAAAGGCATTGGGCTTGTCATTGTGTCGCTACTTTTAACAGAATGGATTGGCATGAGCAAAATTGCGCGGGCGGAATGTCTTAAACTCAAGGAGCGCGAATACGTTCTTGCCAGCCGGACGCTCGGCGCGGGTTCTTTCCACATAATTTTTAAACAGATTTTGCCAAACACAATCGGTCCGATAATCACGCAAGTTATGTTTTCAATTCCCGTCGCGATTTTTACGGAAGCTTTTTTAAGTTTCGTAGGCGTCGGAATAGTTTTGCCGCAATGTTCGCTCGGTTCGCTGATTGAGGCGGGCTTTGGCAACATAACAATTTTGCCGTATCAAATTCTGCCGCCGATTTCTGTTTTGGCGTTGTTAATGCTAGGCTTCAATCTTATCGGCGATGGTTTCCGCGAGGCATTGGCACCAAAACTGGAGGATATGTAATGGAAAAAATTCTTTCAGTTAAAAATTTGGACATAACTTTTCGCACGAACGCCGGCAAAATTCACGCAATCCGCGGAATAAATTTTGACTTGCCCGCCGGAAAAACTCTAGCTCTTGTCGGTGAATCCGGTAGCGGAAAATCTGTCACCATGAAGGCGGTTACGGGGCTTTTGGACGACAACGCCACGATTAACACCGGAGAAATTCTTTATCGGGCGGGCGACGGAAAAATTATAAATCTGCTGACATTGAGCAAAAAGGAAATGCGCCGGAATATTAACGGGCAACAAATCGCCATGGTTTTTCAAGACCCGATGACGAGTTTGGATCCGACAATGCAAATCGGGGAGCAAATTACCGAGGCGATTCTTTTGCACAAAAAAATTTCTGCAAACGATGCTAAGGAAAAAGCCGTCGAACTTTTAAAACTTGTCGGCATAAATGAACCGGAAAAGCGATTTAAAAATTATCCGCACCAACTTTCCGGCGGGCAACGTCAACGCGTCGTCATTGCCATTGCTCTTTCTTGCGAGCCGAAAATTTTAATATGCGACGAGCCGACCACCGCCCTTGATGTCACGATTCAGGCGCGAATTTTAGATTTAATCCAAGATATTCAAATGAAAATGGGTTTGTCGGTGATTTACATTACGCATGATTTAGGAGTTGTGGCGAAGGTTGCGGATTTTGTCAACGTCATGTACGCCGGAAAAATTATCGAGACCGGCACGGTTGACGAAATTTTTTACGACCCGCGACACCCTTACACGTGGGGATTGCTCTTGGCGATGCCGGATTTGGATACAAATGACGACAGACTTTACTCAATCCCTGGTAGCCCGCCGAATCTTTTGCATGAACCAGAAGGCGATGCCTTCGCCGCAAGAAATAAATTCGCCATGAAAATTGATGAGCGCGAGGAACCGCCAATGTTCAAAATTTCTGAAACGCATTTCGCCGCGACATGGCTTTTGCACCCCGATGCGCCAAAAATTGAATTGCCGCCCGAACTAAACTTGAGATTAGCGCGGGCAAGAAAGGCGGCGAATATTTTATGAGCGAACCTTTGCTGAAAGTTGAAAATCTTCACCAGCACTTTAAAATTTCCAGAAATTTTACGCTTAAAGCTGTCAACGGCGTTTCATTTGAAATTTATCCCGGCGAAACTTACGGGCTTGTCGGCGAAAGCGGTAGCGGTAAAACTACAATCGGGCGCAGTATAATTCGGCTTTATGACCCGACGGACGGCGAAATTATTTTTAATCACATGAAAATTTCCGGCGAACTCGATAACAGGACGCGCCGTATGCTCAGAAAAAATATGCAGATGATTTTTCAAGACCCGATGAGCAGTTTAAATCCGCGCAAAAAAATTGGCGACATTATCGGCGAAGGGCTTGATATTTACGGGCTTTACTCCAGCTTGAAGGAACGCAATAAAATTATCGGCGAGATGTTGGAAAAAGTCGGACTTAGTCCCGCGCACGCTGAAAGATATCCGCACCAATTTTCCGGCGGGCAACGTCAACGCGTCGGGATTGCCCGTGCTCTCGTCATGAAGCCGAAATTAATTATCGCCGACGAATGCATTTCCGCGCTTGATGTCTCAATTCAAGCGCAGGTCGTCAACTTGATGAAAGATATTCAAGCTCAAACGCATTGCGCATATCTTTTCATTGCACACGATTTGAGCATGGTAAAATATATTTCAGACAGAATCGGCGTTTTGCATTTGGGGCATTTGGTGGAAACGGGCACGACGCAGGAAATTTTTTCCAATCCTCAGCACGCTTACACGAAAAATTTATTGGCGGCGGTGCCAATACCGAATCCCCGTGTAGAAAAATCGCGGAGAAATTTAACAGAAGGGTTCCAACAGTTAAAGAACACTTATAATAAGCTATAAAACAATCCAAAAATATAAGGAGGTGAAATCCGTTACTGACAAAC
>CAJONF010000091.1 GCA_905236665.1 uncultured Selenomonadaceae bacterium
ATTCGAGACTGTGTGACGCTCATTCCGTCAAAAGTCGTGTCGGGTCTGCAGAAATAAATATATTCAAAGATACAACGCGCAGTTTGCTTTTCGGGCAAGGCAAGTGTCATATCGGATTTAATATGCCCGTCTGGAAAAATGGTGACGACTTCACCGGGCAAAACATCGCGGACAAATTCAGCGTCGATAGTTTCCAAAGCGCAGGTCTCCGAGGTGATAATATAGGCGTTGTCAAGTTTGCCGATAACCAGCGGGCGAAATCCCCACGGATCACGAGCACCGATTAATTTTCGTGGGCTGGCAACAACAACTGAATAGGAGCCTTTGACTTTGCTAAGAGCGCGGACGGTTGCTTCTTGCACCGAGCGAGATTTAACGCGTTCGCGAGCAATGTGATAAGCAATCGTTTCACTGTCTGTAGTTGTTTGAAAAATCGCGCCGCCCAATGCCAATTCCCGCCGCAATTTTGGCGCGTTGACTAAATTGCCGTTGTGAGCAAGCATGAGCGTTCCTTTGATATAGGCAAGAACAAGCGGTTGAGAATTTTCGCGAGTAGAGGCTCCCGCCGTGGAATAGCGCACGTGTCCAACGCCCAAATTGCCTTTCAGCGAGAAAATATCTTCCGCGTGAAAAACTTCGTTGACGCGCCCTAAATCTTTTCGGCAGATAACTTTGTCAACAACGTTTGTTGTATCTGCTACGGCAATGCCCGCGCTTTCCTGCCCGCGATGTTGCAAGGCATAAAGCCCGTAATAAATCGTTTGTGCCACGTCGTTACCGCTCAAATCGTACATACCGAACACTCCGCACGATTCGCCTACTGAAGATATTCCAAAATCCATTGCCGCCACCCCTTTTCGTTAATGTGTGCTTCTAATTATATTCGCGGCGCAAAACTTTTTCAAGTGACGTGACGCCCGCAACTGCTCCAACCTGCTCAACTGAACAAGATGCCACTGCACAAGCAAATTTTCCGCATCTTTCCAGCGACCAACCTTCCGACAATGCATATAAAAATCCCGCCGCAAAACAATCACCAGCACCCGTCGTGTCGATAACTTTTTCAACATGGCAAGCGGGAATTTCAATCAGCTCATCTTTTGTGCCGATAATGCAACCTTTGCCGCCACGTTTAACCACCGCACATTTCAAACCATAATTTATCAGCAAAGAAATATTTTTGTAAACGTCCGTCTCACCCGTCAGCGTGGCAAGTTCAGCTTCATTCGGGAAAAAATAATCGGTGTAACTGAATAGCGGTGCCAAATCTTTTAGCGTCTCACCATTTTTAGCCCGCGTAGCGTCAAATGCCAAAGTCCGCGGCTCATATTTAATTCGCTTAAAAATTTTTTCAGTCGTAGCAATATCCAGAAGAGGTGAAACGAACATACTTGCCAAGCAGACAATCTCACCAAAGCTGTCAACGTGTGGAAGAATTTCAGCCGCGCCCAATTTGCGTAAACTGCTACTCTTGTTCGTGATAAAACGGCGTTCGCCCTGCGCGTCGATAAGAACGACACTAGCACCCGTCGCCAAATTTTTTTGAACAGTCACACCGTCAACGTTCAGCCCGTTTTCCATAGCGTAATTTAAAATTCTCCGTCCCGCGTCATCATCACCGATTAAAGAAATCCACTGCACATTTTTTCCCAGCCGCGATAGGACAACAGCTTCATTGAGCGCGTCGCCGCCAAAAGACAGCGTGATAAAATCTACCGGCGAAGAATGATTAGAAAAAATTTTTTCATCAACTGCGCCGACCAAAATATCAATCACGCCCGCGCCTATAATCGTAATTTTTTTCTCCATAACTTCCACTCCTTAATTTCAGCGTCGCGAACTGTGGCGAGTAATCTCAACCAGTCCAATCGGTGTCATGTCTACGATTTTAGTTTTATTTCTGTCTAGCCGCGCCCGTTTGCGCAATAAGTTCATCAAAATTTTTTTATGCGCGTCGCTGTCCATGTCAATAAAATCCACAATGATAATCCCGCCGATATCGCGCAGGCGTAGCTGTTTTAAAATGAGTTCTGCCGCTTCAAGGTTTGTCTTTAAAATCGTTTCGTCAAAATCCGTGCGCCCG
The DNA here is from genome assembly GCA_905236665.1 of uncultured Selenomonadaceae bacterium. Taxonomy (GTDB): domain Bacteria; phylum Bacillota; class Negativicutes; order Selenomonadales; family Selenomonadaceae; genus Quinella. The sequence goes on from CAJONF010000091.1 coordinate 2,084, forward strand.
ATAAATTTTCCGGTGTTCACGTCTATAACGGTCAAAGCCTCGGTCTTATCAAAAACAATTTGCCCGCCACTCGGCAATGTCAATTCGCGCTGATTTATTGTAGAAATTTCTTCCGACACACCGAATCGTTCAAAAATCGGCGCGGTGCCTTCGTAAAAAGAAATTTTTTCTGCCGGAATAAATTCTGCGAGCCGCCGATAAATTTTTAAGTTGTCAACAAAAATTTCAGCGTCCTGCGAAAAATCATTGCGCAAAATTTTTTCAATCAAATCGTTGTCGCTATAAAGGAGCGCGGGCGGCTTGCGTTTTTTATTTCGTTCCAAAATTCTTGCCCACGCCGCTTGCAATGTCGCTAAATCGTTCAGCAATGTATCTTCGTCGCAATCTTCAGCCGCCGTGCGAATGATTAAGCCCGAATCCGTCGGACGAATTCTTTTAGCGAGTTTGTGCAGTCTATCTCGTTCTGCACCGCGAATTTTATTCGACACGCCGATATAATTCAACGTCGGCAAAAAAATCACGAGCCGCCCCGCTAAGCTGATATTTTGCGTAGCTCGTGCACCTTTCGCGCCAATTTCTTCCTTTTCGATTTGAATCAGAACACTTTCCCCGACAG
>CAJONF010000092.1 GCA_905236665.1 uncultured Selenomonadaceae bacterium
AACGCCTTCGACAAGTTCGCGCGTAGTGTAGTAAATGCAAGCCGAATCAATATAGACATTAAAGCCGTTATTGGTCAGATAGGAAATAATTTCGACCATTGGCAGATAAAATGCTTCGCCGCGCTTCAAATTTGTTAATCCATTTTCGTTATCTTGCATAAATTCACGGACGTAAGCGCGATATTCTTCGTCAGTCATGCCAGCGTAAATCGCAGTAAGCCCTTCGACATACATTTTGCTTTCGGCGGGCGTCAATTTTTCTTTAGCAAAGACTTTTGGCTTAATTTTTTTAGCTAAGTTGAGATATTTTTTGGGCGCAGTGTAATTTTTATCGTCAAGCACGCGGTGAAGGAACATAGCCTCTTGAAAGTAAATCGGCGCGGTCTCACAGTAAAAAGTTCCGTCCATATCAAAGGTAGCGATTCTGTCTTCAGGCGGAATGAAATTTTTACTGGCGGGATTGGTTACGTCCTCGACAAATTCAATAATTTTTTGTTTAGTCGGGGAATTTTCGTTCCAAAATCGGAAATCACCAGCGGTTTGGACGTTGATAGCGGCAATTTCTTCGCGAGACGCGGCGTCAACTAGATTAAACGAGCTGAAAGTGATTAAACCAGCCGCAATCGCCGCTAAAATTTTTTTCTTCATGATAAAACCTCCAAAAAATTTATTTTATAATCGAGACGGTATGTCCGCGTGCCCTAAAAATAAAAAAAATTGACGAGCCACGCTTAACGACTCGCCTTGTTGACACTCCCCACGGAGGGATTCCTAATTCAACGACTGTTGCGCCGAGGTTGCGTCTTACATAGTCTCCAAAGGCGTAACTTAATTTGAAAAGTCAATCTTACGGCGCATATGATAATTTTTTTTGTCAACAGAAATTACTTGAGAACTTTGGTTGCGCCTTCGTTCATTTTGATAAAGTCCATACCCTTAAGCGCGTTTTCTTTATTAATGTTCTTGCCGGCAGAGTGAGCCGCCGCGATTTTGTCTACATTGTCAAAAATGGCTTGTGTAACTTTTTCACCAAGATCCGCGTCGATTTTGTCGTTAGCAACGAGGATAGCCATAACGCTGACGGTTTGAACTTCTTCGTCAAAGCCTTGATAAACGCCGCTGGGGACAGTCGTCTTTGTGTAGAAAGGATATTTTTCAGAAAGTTTTTTGATCTGCTCGTCGTCGATGGGCAAAAGACGGATTTTATTTTGCGAGGCGATATCCTGCACAGAAGCAGTCGGATAACCAGCCGTCACGAATGCCGCGTCAACATTGCCGTCTTTGAGCGCGTAGGAACCTTCAGCAAAAGAAAGGAATTGTTCTTCCACGTCGTCATAAGTAATGCCATAAGCCTCAAGAATCTGGCGAGCATTTGCTTCTGCACCGGAACCAGCCGCTCCGACTGCCACGCGTTTTCCTTTCAAATCGTTAACAGATTTAATACCCGAATCTTCGCGAACAATGAATTGGCAAGTTTCGGGATAGAGCGACGCGATACCAGTAAGGTTTTCGATCTTGCCACTCTCTTTGAACATTTCTTCGCCGTTTACTGCGTAATAAGTTATGTCATTTTGTACGATTGCAAGTTCAACTTGTTTGTCTTTAAGCATATTGATGTTAGCAACGGATGCGCCAGTTGATTGCGCGCTGGCGTTCATGCCATTTTTGTTTAGGACTTCGGCAATGGCTCCGCCGATAGGATAATAAGTGCCAGCCGTGCCGCCCGTGGCGATATTAATAAACTGTCCTTTTTCGCCACCGCCGCAACCTGCGACTCCCACCGCCAACGCCAATGCACAGACAGCAGTAGCAACACGTTTAAAAAATTTGGATAAACTCATCTTAAAACACTCCTCTCAAAATATGGGGGAAAATTTTATCGCGGGGATTATATCATAAGCAAGGAACCAGGGACAAGTAAAAAAAGATAAGTTTTTTTCATTTTCGTTTCCTAATCGCTGATAACTTTTCAAATTCATTTTCGGACAAAATTTTTATGCCGAGAGCTTGCGCCTTCGTGAGTTTGGAGCCGGCATTTTCACCGACAATAACATAATCTGTTTTCTTGCCGACGGAACTTTTGACAATGCCGCCGCGTTCTTCCAAAATTTTTGCCGCCTCATCGCGTGTGTAATTTGCCAATGTGCCGGTGAGCACAAAAATTTTTCCGGCAATGGGCGAATCTTCATCAAAAATTTTTTTCTCCGCCACGAAATTTAAGCCGCTATCTCGCAATTCATCCAGGATTTTAATATTTTCCGCGTCGTCAAAAAAATCTTTCACGTGCCGCGCAGTTATTTCGCCGATATCCAGAACTTGTTGCAATTCTTCCAGCGTAGCTTTAGAAAGTTCGTCAAGCCCGCCGAAATGTTGAACCAAATCACGAGCCGCCGCACTGCCCACGCTGAATATCCCCAAGCCCGTCAAAAGTTTTGCGGGCGAATTTTTTTTACTGTCTTCAATCGCCGCCAAAATTTTATCGGTATTCTTTTCCAGCCCGAAAATTTTTTTAGCAAGCAATTCATCACGGAAATTTTTCAGCTTGTAAATATCAGCAACCGTTTTTATAAAACCTTCCGCGATTAATTTCGGGATAGAAGTTTCGCCAAGACCTTTGATATCCATAGCTGAACGCCCGACGAAATTTAGCAGATGATTTTCCAACTGCGCGGGACAATTCATATTAACACAGCGGAAATCGGCGGCATCTTCCTCGCGTTCAAGTTTGTGATTGCAGACGGGGCAAGTGTCTGGGATTTTATAGGGCGCAGAATTTTCCGGACGTTTCGAGATAACCACGCCGCTAACACGCGGGATAATTTCGCCGCTCTTATAAACTTTTATTGTGTCACCAATGCGAATGTCCAGCGCGTCAATAAAATCTTGGTTGTGAAGTGTAGCTCGTTCAACTTTGGTACCGTTGAGATTTACCGCGTCGAAAATTGCTGTCGGCGTGATTCTGCCAGTTCTGCCGACGCTCAATTCAATTTTTCTTAAAATAGTTTCACGTTCGGTCGGCGGATATTTATAAGCTACAGCCCAGCGCGGAAATTTTGACGTTGCACCGAGAATTTCACGTTGAGCAAAAGAATTTACCTTTATAACCGCGCCGTCAATGTCGTAGTCGAGATTTTCGCGCCGCTTGCCGATATCCTCAATCGCCCGCCAAACTTCGTCGAAATTTTTGCAAACCGCGTAGCCATGAATAATCTTAATCCCGTTGCGAATCATAAAATCGTAAGCGTCGGTATGGCTGGTAATTTCCACGCCGTCAATTTTCTGCAGATTAAAAACAAACATTGACAGCCGCCGTTCCTTAACAATCCTGCTATCGAGTTGACGGAGCGTGCCAGCCGCGCAGTTTCTGGGATTTGCAAAAGTTTTCAAGCCCAATTTATCTTGCCGAGCATTTGTCATGGAAAAATTTTTATGTGTCATGTAAACTTCGCCGCGAATCTCAAAATATTTCGGCGCGTCAACCAGATTTTGAACAACATCGGCAATGACGCGGGCATTTTCCGTAACGTCTTCGCCCTGATTAATTCCGTCGCCGCGTGTGACAGCTTGATAAAATTTTCCGTCAGCATAGCGCAGAGCTAGAGACAGTCCGTCAATTTTTTCCTCAACAACAAATTCAACTGCGCCGAGTTTTTCTATCGTGTCGTTTACAAAATTTTCCACGTCCTCGCGATTGAACACGTCTTGCAAAGACAGCATTGGCACATCATGCGGAACTAATTTTCCCGCCTCACGCCGCGCCGAGCCGCCAACCGTTTGCGTAGGAGAAGTCGGCGTTATGAATTCGGGATACGCCGTCTCCAAATCTTTCAGCTGCTGAAAAAGTTTGTCGTATTCATAATCGGAAATTTCCGGCGCGTCCAGTTCGTAATATTTTTTGTTGTGCCGCTTAATTTCCTTGCGAAGCCGCGACAACTCCGCCTTAACTTTAGAAATTTCCATTTCTGATTCTCCTAAATTTTGTTAATCGGCGCGGCAGAAATTTTGAGCGTCTTTAAGCCAATCTGCGGATTTGAAAATAAAATCGTAATTTTATTGTTATCGGTCGCCATAACCGTGCCCATTCCCCAAATTTTGTGATTTAATTGATCGCCGGCTTTCCAAACAACGTCCGGCGCGGATTTTTTTTGTTCGGGTTTTTTCATCTGTGGAGCGCGATAAGCTGTCGGTGCTCTGTAATTAGATTTTGGCGGTGAAAAATTTTTTTGTACTGATTTAAATTTTATTTCGGTTTCGTAAAGACATTCGGGCGGAATTTCTTTAACAAAGCGCGAAATTTCCTGTTCATATTTTTTCCCAAAAAACATTCGCTCTTCAGCAGACGTGATATAAAGTTTTTTTTCGGCGCGTGTGAAGGCAACATAACAAGCGCGGCGTTCCTCCTCAATTTCTTTTTCTCTATCAGCGGCGTGCAAAGCGTTGGCGTGTGGAAAAAGTCCGTCCTCCATGCCTACAACAAACACCACGGGAAATTCTAAACCCTTGGCGGTGTGAACAGTCATCAGCTTAACGCGGGATTCTTTTTCGTCAATGGAATCAATGTCGGTTATCAATGCCACGTGATTTAAAAAGTCTTCGAGCGAGCCACCGTGAGTTTTTTCTTCAAATTCTTTTGCGCTGTCGATAAACGCCCCTAAATTTTCTTCGCGAGATTGACCGTCGCGCTTGTTATCATCTGTACTCTGCCGCAACATTTCATAATAGCCGGATTCTTCCAGCACGAGATTTATCAGCTTGGCTAGGGAAAGATTTTTTGCCGATTCGGTGAAACTAATCATCATTGCCGCAAAGTTCTTTATTCCCACGCGAAATCTTTGATTCAGCCCCGGCACTTGCTCCAATAAATTTTTATCGCTGACGACTTCCAATATCGACAGCCCTTGATTGTATGCAAATTCCGCCAGCCGATTTACATTCGTTAAGCCAAGCTTGCGACTCGGCACGTTGATTATCCGCAAAAGGTGCAAATCGTCCAGCGGATTGGCGATGACGTGCAGATAAGCAACAATATCCCGAATTTCCTTGCGATCATAAAATTTCAGCCCGCCAACGACGATATAGGGAATACCTTCATACATAAATTTTTCTTCAAACAGCCGCGATTGCGCATTCGTGCGATAGAGCAAGGCAATATCATTGTAAAGAAAATTTTCATACGCAACAAGCCGTTGAATTTCCCGCGTAACAATTTCCGCCTCTTGCAAATCGCTTTTACATTCAAAGTACTTAATTTTTTCGCCGCCTTCATTTTGCGTCCAAAGATTTTTCGGCTTGCGATCTTTGTTGTGGCGAATAACGGAGTTCGCCGCCTCTAAGATAGTTTTCGTCGAACGATAATTTTGTTCCAGCAAAATAACTCGCGCCCTGGGATAATCCTGCTCAAAATTTAAAATGTTCCGCATATCCGCGCCGCGCCAGCCGTAAATCGATTGATCCGCGTCGCCAACCACGCATAAATTTTGATACTTCGCGGCAAGCAATTTAGTCAAAACATACTGCGCAACGTTTGTGTCTTGATATTCATCCACGGAAATATATTTGAACTGATTTTGATATTTATCCAGCACGTCGGGGAATTGCTTAAAAATTTTCACGACATAAAAAATCAAGTCGTCGAAGTCCAACGCGTTATTCTCCCGCAATTTTTTTTGATAAAGTTCGTAAATGTTCGCAAAAATTCTCGTGTAGGCATCTTTATTGCGCGTTTGCTCTTTATACGTCGCACAATCAATCAGCTCGTTTTTCAAGTCAGAAATTTTGAATTGAACAGTAGAAAATTTTTCTTCGTCCAATCTCAATTCAGAAACGCATTGCTTGACGATAGCTTTTGAATCGCTGGCGGTGAAAATCGCAAAATTTCTGTTGAATTCGCCGGCTATTTCAATTTCGCGACGCAAAAGTTGTGCGCAGAATGAATGAAATGTGCTAATCCAAACGTCCCTAGCTTTAACGCCGATTAATTTTTCTGCGCGGGATTTCATTTCATTGGCGGCTTTGTTCGTGAAAGTTATCGCCAAAATATTCCACGGCGGGATATCATGCGCGATTAAATTTGCAATGCGACAAGTCAAGGCGCGAGTTTTGCCGGAGCCTGCACCAGCCATTATCAAAAGTGGTCCGTCCAAGCATTTAACTGCCTTTTGCTGTTCGGGATTTAAATCTTTAAAAATTTTTTCCATGTCAAAAAAAAATTGCCCGTCCAAAAGAGCATCTCCCCTTTCGATGAGCAATTATATTTTGGTAAAGATTTTTTTTCAAGCGGCGGCATTGGTAGAAAGATTGTAATAAACGCCGTGAAGTTCCATTAAATCTTCGTGCGAGCCTTCCTCGGTAATGTTGCCGTGTTCAAGGACTAAAATCCGATTGGAATTGCGAACAGTAGCCAGTCGATGTGCAACAGTAATTGTCGTGCGGTTCTCAGAAAGTTTTTGCATTGCCCGCTGAATTTGGCGTTCGGTCTCGTTATCAAGTGCGCTGGTCGCCTCGTCGAGAATTAAAATTTTTGGATTGCGCAGAAACATTCGGGCAATAGCAATACGCTGTTTTTGTCCGCCGCTAAGTTTAACGCCACGTTCGCCGATAAAGGTATCGTAACCTTTTGGCAATTCGCTAATAAAATCGTGAGCTTCAGCAAGCCGCGCCGCATTAAAAATTTCTTCATCTGTTGCATCTTCGCGCCCATAAGCAATATTTTCTTTAACAGATGCGGAGAAAAGGAACGTATCTTGTTGAATCATGCCGACTTCTTTTCTTAAGCTCTCAGTCTTGACGGTTTTAATATCGCGCCCGTTGATAGAAATTTTTCCACCGTTAAGGTCGTACATTCCCAACAGAAGTTCGCACAGAGTAGTTTTGCCGCCACCGGTCATGCCGACAATCCCGACGTGTTCGCCTGCCGCAATGCTAAGGTTAAAATCATTAAAAATCGGCGGGGTGTTTTCATAAGCAAAATTCACGTGAGAAAATTCTATGGACTGTTCGTGAGCCGCGCCCTCAATTTTAGCAACGCGTTCCGAAGAAATTTCGCTACTTTCTGGCAAAACCATGAGTTCGCGATAACGTTCAACCCCCGCCATGCCCCGCTGATAAACTTCCGTCAACATCATCAGCTGAAAAACCGGTCTCATGCAAAGCATCATATACAGCAGGAACGCAACCAGGTCGCTGATTTTCATCAGCCCAAAACTTATCAGCGCGCCGCCCAAAACGATTATCGTTAAGTTCATGACGTTTGAAAAAAAATCAACGCCACCATGAAGTTTCCCGACATTTTCAAAAGAAATTTTTTGCACCGACAAAAGATTTTCACCGGCGCGGAGCATTTTATCAAGCTCCCTGTCTTCCGTGCTAAAAATTTTTACCAGCCGAATTCCTTGCAGACTTTCGGAGATTTGCCCGCTTAGATCGCCGGTATTTTCCCTAGCCCGCATAAACATTTTTTTCATATCGCCGTTAAGTTTTATCGTTGAAAAAGTTTTTAACAGCAGAAGAATTGTTACAATCGTTGCCAGCTGCCAATTCAAATAAAACAGCAAGACTATTGAGCCAAGCAAAGTTATTGAGCAGGTAACGAACAGATGAGGGATCGCGAACATCAAATTGCCGACTTCCGAAATATCATTGACGAGCCGCGAAAGGAGCTGTCCACTTTGTGCATTGTCGAAAAAGGAATAGCCCATGCGCAAAAGATGCCGGAAAAGTTTTTCGCGCATGGTGAATTCGATTTTTGCGCCCATGCCGCGCCCGACGACTTCGATTTTATAATTGAGGAAATAATTTGCCGCGTAGATAGCCAAAAGTGCGCCAGCCGTCAAAATCATTTCCTGCGATATACCGTGCGGCAAAAGTTCGTCCATCAGGCGGCGAATCAGCATAGGCGAGAGCAGTCCCAATCCCGCGCCGATAAGCGAGCCGACCACCACGAACGAAAAAATTTTTTTGTGCGACGAATAAATTTCCGCAAAAAAATTCAGCCTGTCCTTGACCATTTGCGCTCCCTCCAAACTGCAATTTGTAACTAAAAAATTATGCATTAGTAAAATTCTGATTCGGCTTCCTGTTCGATAAGGTCGTTAAGTTGCTTAGAAACTTTTTCCAGCGATTTTTTTAATTCCATTTGTTCACGCCGATTAAGACCAACAAAAAGTTCGTCATAGTTTGGACGTTTCAGTTGGAAAGTTTCGCCCTTTTCTGTCAGTTCAACAATCAAGGCGCGTTTGTCTGTTGGCGATTGATAACGCCGGATATAACCATTGTTCTCCAGCTTTTGTAACAGTTCGCCGAGCGATTGCGGGCGAATATCCAACATAAAGCCCAATTCCCTTTGTGGGATACTGTTCATGCGGCGCAATGCTGTCAAAATTCGCCCTTGCCCTTGCTTAGGATCCAGCCCACCGAAATTTTTTCCATACCACATCATGTGATAGCGGTGCATAAGATGATACGTTTCAAGAAATGCGCTGATTAAAGTGCTCCTGTCCTCCATGTCTAACGCCTCCAAAAAATAAAAGGTACCTTGCAAGTAAAATGATACACGGTACCATTAGTATAGTCAATATTATTGCGGAAGTTTTAATGGAAATTTTAGATGATAAAAAAAACAATCAGCAGAAATTTTCGGCAGGGGAATTTTCAAGCACGGCGAATAAATCAAGAAAAAGTGGCAACTGTCACACAGAATTGAGGAGGGTAAATCAATATGGATAACGAAAAAGATTTGGTGAAAAACGATACTGGACTGGGCGCGATAAAAATTGCGGACGAAGTTGTCAGCATTATTGCGGGACTTGCGGCTACGGAAATTGACGGTATTGCCGGCATGAGCGGCGGCGTGGTCGGCGGTATTGCTGAAATGCTCGGTCGTAAAAATTTCTCTAAGGGCGTTAAAGTCGAAGTCGGCGAACGCGAAGCAGCAGTTGATCTTTTTATTATCGTCAAATATGGCGCGAGAATCCCCGATGTTGCATTGGCAGCACAGGAAAATATCAAGAAGGCTATCGAAACCATGACGGGTCTTTCAGTCGTCGAAGTCAATGTTCACGTACAGGGCGTCAGTTTCCCCGAAGATGAAACAAAGGAAGAAGAAACTCGCGTTCACTAAGTATGTCAGAATTTTTGTTTTTATGGGAGGTGAAAAAGTTCTATGGGGATAATTAGACGCCTTATACTACTTTTTTACGTCCCTGCAGTGCTGGCGTCGGTAGCAGTATGCGCGGGAATATGTCTTCGTTTGATACCGGAAAAGCTTTGGCGGAATGAATTAGAGTACTTAATCATGCGGGAAGAAACTTTGATTGTGCTGGCAATCATGGCGTTGGCAAGTTTAATTCTGTTGCCGGCGATCTTTTCCAGAAATTCAAAAGGCTTGCCGCTGGCGTCTGGCGATGTTCATTTGGAAATAGGCAAGCCCGGCGAAGTTAAAGTCACGGTACCCGCGATTGTCAGCGTTGTTGAACGTGCGGCAATCACTGTCAGCGGAGTGCGCGAAGCTAAAGCGTCCGTGTACCAGCAAAGCGGCGATATGCCAATAAAAGTCCGATTGACGATAACGCTTGGTCAAGGTTTTTCTGCACCGCGTGTCAGCGAAGCAACAGTTGCCGCGATTGACGATGCATTGAGAATAGCTTTGGAACTGCCAAATGTGCCGGTCGAAGTCAAAGTGGACGAAGTTACCCATGCAATTATCGAGCGTGAAAGACGCGTCGTTTGAGGTGTCGAGATGTTAAAAGATATAATAAGAAAAATTTTAAGCGGAACAAAAAAAGTCGTGACACTTCCGGCGGTGCGAACGAGTAGCGGAGAATTTTTGCTAAAGAAAACAGATTTCGGGCTGATTCGCGTAGAATTTGCTGTTGTCCAAAAAATTGCCGAGCGGGCGTTGTCACAAGTCAAAGAAATTCAAGAGGTCACAGTCTCTGTTGAAAAAATTTCAAACACCGTGACGCCGCTGAAAATCCGCTTAACCGTGGCTTTGGCTGAAGGCTATTCTGCACCGCGAGCGAGCGAGACAGCAGACAAAGCGATTAACGCCGCGCTGAAAGATTTATTGCGATTGGAGTTTTATGTACCGGTTGAAGTCAAAGTCAAGCAGATAGCACAACCCGTCACACAAAAACGGCGGCGAGTTAGATAGGCGGTGATTTAAATGCTCGAAGCGATGAAAAATTTTGTTATCGACCTGTTTGAATCGCATAGGACAAGGAAAATCGGCTTTATAACGGGGCTTGGCACGGGCGCGGCGATTTTGCTTGTCGGCTTTTTTAACACGCTGTTTATCTTTTTGTGCGGAGTAATCGGTCTATTCGTAGGTTCACGTTTCGACAGCAAAGACGATTTGATAGAAAAAATCCTTATAAAGCTTGACGAAGTTTTGCCGGAAAGAATTCAGCGTTGGTAATTTTATCAATTAGGAGTTAGGAATTAATGAGCCGCAAACTTGCACGAGAGGCAGCATTTAAGGCGTTGTTTCAGCTGGATTTTAATTTTGAAGAAGATCAGCGCGAATACTGCGAAAACCTAGCGATAGATACAATGTTTAACGACAATCCAAAATTAACTAAAAAAGATTTGGCGTACATTGAAAGTTCTGTTAAGGGCACGCGGGCGCGTTTAGCACAAATCGACGAAATCTTAACGCAAAATCTAAAGGAAGGCTGGCAGTTGCCACGGATTATGGCGGTGGACAGAAATATTTTGCGGCTTGCCGTTTATGAAATGAAATTTGTCGAACCGATAATCCCAAAAAATATCGCGATAAACGAGGCGGTAGAGTTGGCCAAAAAATATGGCACCGACGATTCAAGCCGATTCGTAAACGGTATACTAGAAACAATTTCAAAATGAAAATTTTTCTGCCGAACGTTTAGTTCGGTTTTTTTGTTGCAAAAAATTCCAGCGGTTGTTATCATTGCGGCGAGGTGATTTGTATGGGCAAAGACGAAATAAAAATTGCTTGTGAGAACCGCAAGGCGCGTCACGATTATTTTATTCACGAAACTTACGAGGCGGGCATTGAGCTTAAGGGCACGGAAGTTAAAAGTTTGCGCGTCGGCAAGGCAAATCTGCGCGATAGTTACGCCGAAGTCAAGGACGGAGAAATTTTCGTCGAACATATGCACATAAGCCCCTACGAACAGGGAAATATTTTTAATCACGAGCCGTTAAGACGCCGCCGCTTGCTACTGCACAAACGCGAGATTTTAAAACTTTTCGGCAAAACGCGGGAAAAAGGTTTCACGTTAATTCCGCTGAAAATATATTTTAAAAAAGGTCGTGCGAAAATGGAATTGGCATTGGCGAGCGGTAAACACAATTACGATAAACGCGCCGCTCTGCACGAAAAATCTGCTAAACGCGACATCGAACGCGCTTTAAAAGAAAAATCCCGATAAAATTTTTAGTGGTGAATTCAACGTGGACATCTTAAAAAAATATTCACAGGCTCTGGAATTATTCCGAACAAAAAAATTTGACGCGGCATTAAAATTAGTCGATAAAATAAAAATCGCCGCGCCGCATTGGAAAAAATCTTTCCTGCTTGAAATTTATATCAGACGCGAGCAGGATGAGTTCGTTAAAGAATTTTTCCTGCTGAAAAAACTTTTGCCGCGCTTTAATCTTTCTCAACCCGACGAAAAATCTTTGGCGGCGGACGCTTATAGCTTATTCGGCGCGGTGAATCAAGTTTTGGGCAAGCCGGAAGATGCCGTGGAAAATTTTTGCACCTCTGCGCGGCTGGAAAATGACCTAAAAAGATCTTGCAACGAAATCAGCAACGCTCTTTTTGCCGCGAACGCTTCGGAAAAATTTTCTGCCGCCGATTTTAAAAATCTTTATGACGAGTACAAAAAATATCTGGCGGACATCACACCCTATCCGAAAAAATTTTATCAGCATAAAAAAATTCGCGTAGGCTTTTTGTCTGCAAATTTTCATTGGCACGTTGTCATGGCGTGGAGTTGGGCATTGCTCAGCGACTTGGATAAAAATTTTTTTGAAGTCTATTGCTATTCGAGTGTCAAGGAGCCAGATAATGTCACCGAACATTTTAAAAAGACGGTTGACGCGTGGCGGGATATTCGCGATTTGACGGACGAGCAGGCGGCTAAAAAAATTCATGACGACGAAATTGACATACTCTTTGATTTGTCGGGACACACGGAAAATAATCGACTGCGCGTGGCGGCATATCGACCTGCGCCTGTGCAAATTTCCGGCATCGGCTACATGAATTCGACAGGATTGGATTGCTTTGATTATTTTTTGTCGGACGTTTACTGCGCGGGGAATGAAAATTTTTTCACGGAGAAATTAATTAAACTGCCGCACAGTCATTTTTGTTACGAGCCGCCTACTAAGCTTGAACCCGCCAAATTTCCACCGTGTTTAAAAAATAATTTCGTGACGTTCGGTTGCTTTAATAATTTCAGTAAGGTTACGGATTCGATTTTAATCACGTGGAAAAAAATTCTTGACGCCGTTCCCAAAAGCCGATTGATTCTTAAACATAAAATCTTTTACACGGAAGACGGGAAAAATTTTGTCGGCGAACGTCTAAAAAGTTTCGGCATTGACATTGCGCGGGTTGAAATGCGCCCCTATACTGCCGACCATTTGCCAGAATATGGCGACGTGGATATTGCGCTGGATACTTTCCCCTATACCGGCGGCGTCACGACCTGCGAGGCTTTGTATATGGGCGTTCCCGTCGTCAGTCTTTATGGTAATCGCCACGGCACGCGCTTTGGCTACAGCATTTTAAAAAACGTCGGGCTTGATGAATTGGCGGTTGATTCTTTTGATGATTATATAAATCGAGCGGTTATGTTGGCTGGAGATTGGGAGTTGCTGGAAATTTTGCGAAAAAATCTGCGCGTAATGATGAAACGTTCGCCACTGATGGATTCGACAAATTATATCCATGCCGTTGAAAAACAATTAGGAATGAGGAATTTAAAATGATAAAAAAAATTTTTCTGCTCTGCATAGCAATGTTGCTGATTGTGCAGAATGCGGCTTTAGCAAAAGATAAAGGCTTGCCGGAAGAAGACAGAATCAATATCGCGGTAGAAGTGACGGACAGTTCGCGCTATGATGAGCTGGGCACGGCACCGCTACTTGAAAATTTTCTCGGCAATAAACTTGTTGAAAAAAATCTCGTGAACGTCATCGACACAAAAATTTTCGACGTGGAAGAAACCGCCGTTCCCGCTGATAATCCAACAAGTGCAGAAGATATCGGTAGCATTTTAGTTTTTGACGCCGTTGAAATTCGTAGTCACGACTCTACGCCTGAAGACTTCAACCAGAATTTTTATAAAAATCTCGGCGCGACCTATGTCGTTCGCTGTGAAGTCCTCGGTATCGGCGCAATAAAAGTTCCCGACGCAACGATAGGAGCTGTCACGGGCATTATCGGCGGCGGATTGGGACTCGCCGGCTCCGGTTCAAAAGACCGCGATAAAACTTTGCGGCGCGTAGGCACGGGTATAGGTCTGGCGGGTTTTATTGGAATGTCAGACGCTACGAAACGTACCGCGCTAAATACCGTCGTCAATATGCAATTTATCAGCGTGGAAACCGGGCAAATCATCTGGGAAGAAAATTTTATCGGACAAGCAATTAAACATCACAAGCCGCGCAAAGGTTTTGAAAATGAATGGGAACAAGCTTACAATGAATCCGTCGCAGATTCTGCTAAACTTATTGCCAAACGCGTAAATAAATACGTCGATAACGTCATCATCAAAGGTAAGAATGATAAAAATTTTAAATCAAAACATTCTTTGGTTGACGCCAGGAAACTTTTCTAAATGAAAAAATTTTTAGTGGCGATAATTTTATTTCTGATGACAAGTTCTGCTACTGCACAGGAAATTTCGCCGGAAGTAAATCGCGGCGTTGCAAGCGTCAAGCAAAAAAAATTTGACTTCAGCGCGGAAGCAAGATTTTTTGCGCCAAATTTTAACGCACATATAAAGGCGGCGGATTTTCTCTACAACGGCGGGCGCGTCGACCTGCGCGATGATTTAAATTTCACACGTGGCACGGCGTCCGAAATTTTATTCAAGTATAAAAATTTTTCTGTGGATTGGATTCACTTGCACGGCGCGGGCAAAAGTTCGGGCGGCGAAATAAATTTCAGCAAAAAAATTTTCAGCGGCGAACGCGATTCGCGCAGTGATATTCATTTCGTGCGTCTGAAAATGGATAAAGAAATTTTTTCGCTCATGGGTTCGGGTCTTGAATGGAACGTGGCATTAAACGCGCTCAACTGGCACGGCACCACACGCAGTGAAAATTCTTCCGCAACGAAAAATTATTTCGCTGTTCTGCCCAGCGTCGGGATAAATCTTTATATGCGAATTCGCCCGCGGTTGGACATTTACGCGCAATTTTCTGGCTTGCCACTAGGTTACCACGGGCGTTTTTCGGATTTTGAGTCGGGGATAAAATATTTTCCACAAAAAAATTTTTCGATAAGCGCGGGTTGGCGACGAATTGATTTTAAATTGCGGCGCGGCGGTGAAATAGGCAATTTTGTTTTGAGCGGACCTTTTGCGGGCTTGCGTTACGATTTTTAATTAAACAACGAAAAAACCGTGCCTCATGTGAGACACGGTTATTATTTTTCAATTTATGGCGGAGGGGGTGGGATTCGAACCCACGGTGGCTTGTGACCACACTTGATTTCGAGTCAAGCACCTTCAACCGCTC
>CAJONF010000093.1 GCA_905236665.1 uncultured Selenomonadaceae bacterium
ATTGATGAAGCGTTGGCGGGATTCTGTACGGAAATTAACGTGACGATTGAGGCGGACAACTCAATCACCGTGAGCGATAACGGGCGCGGAATTCCCGTTGATATGCACGAGAGCGGCAAACCTGCAGTCGAAGTTGTTTTGACTGTTTTGCACGCAGGCGGCAAATTCGGCGACGGCGGCTACAAAGTCAGCGGCGGTTTGCACGGCGTGGGTGTCAGCGTTGTCAATGCTCTTTCAAAATCTATGGAGGTTGAAGTTCGGCGCGACGGAAAAATTTATCGGATAACTTTTTCACGCGGCGAGACTGTCACACCGCTTGAGGTTATCGGCTCTGCGCAGGATACCGGCACAAAAGTTCACTTCCTGCCCGATGACGAAATTTTTACCGTGCTGGAATTCAACTTTGACACGCTGAAAAATCGTCTGCGCGAACTGGCTTTTCTGAACAGCGGCATAACCATAACGCTAAACGATAAGCGCACGGGCGAGGAAAGAAATTTCCACTTCGACGGCGGGATAAAATCTTTTGTCGAACATTTGAATCGCAAGAAAGAAAAAATTAATCCGCAACCGATTTATTTCAACGGGCGGCGCGATGATGCAGTTGTAGAAGTTGCCATGCAATACACCGACGCTTACCAGGAAAATATTTTTAGCTACGTCAACAACATAAACACCGAGGAAGGCGGTATGCATTTAATCGGTTTCCGCGCCGCGCTAACGAAAGTTGCCAATGAGTTTGCTAAACGCCACAATCTTTTAAAAAACAGCGATAACACTTTGAGCGGCGAAGATGTTCGCGAAGGTCTCACGGCGGTTATCAGCGTCAAACTCCACAATCCGCAATTCGAGGGACAGACTAAAACTAAGCTTGGCAATGTGGAAATTCGTTCGCTGGTTAGCGCGGTCGTCAATGAAAGTTTAAGCGAATTTTTCGAGGAGAACCCTACAATAACCAAACAGATTTTAGAAAAGGCGGTTATGGCGGCGCGTGCACGTGAGGCGGCTAGAAAAGCTCGTGAACTCACCCGCCGTAAAAATGCGCTGGAAATTTCTTCATTGCCCGGCAAGCTCGCTGATTGCTCTGTTAAAGATCCCGATAAAGCGGAAATTTATATCGTCGAGGGTGACAGCGCGGGCGGCTCTGCTAAACAGGGACGCGATAGACGTTTTCAAGCTATCTTGCCCCTGCGCGGAAAAATTTTGAATGTGGAAAAGGCGCGGCTTGATAAAATTTTTGCTAACGCGGAAATTCGCACGATGATAACAGCATTCGGCACGGGCATTAGCGACGACTTCGACCTTAGCAAGAGACGCTACGGAAAAATTATCATCATGACAGACGCAGATGTTGACGGTGCACATATCAGGACTTTGCTACTGACTTTCTTTTATCGCTACATGAAACCGCTTGTCGAACATGGGCACGTTTTCATTGCACAGCCGCCGCTCTATCAAATTCGCAAGGGAAAAAATCACTGGTACACCTACAGCGACGAAGAACTTGCCAAAAAGCTTGACGAAGTCGGGCGCGAAGGTGCAACTGTTCAACGCTATAAAGGTTTGGGCGAAATGAATCCCGAACAACTTTGGGAAACGACTATGGATCCTATGACGCGCACAATGCTCCGCGTTGAAGTAAATGACGCCGTGGAAGCCGACGAACTCTTTACAATTCTAATGGGCGATCAAGTTGCGCCGCGTAGACAATTTATAGAAGAAAACGCACTCCTAGTTAAAAATTTAGATATTTAAAAACTTGTCCCTTGTCCCTTGCCTATGATATAATTCGCCGCGTGGAAGAATTTAATTGCGTATAATCTAAGGGGGTTTTTTAATGAAAGGCGGCAATAAACCTGTTTATGTTATCGGGCACAGAAATCCCGACACGGATTCTATTTGCTCGGCTATCGGCTACGCGCATTTGAAACAGGCACGCGGCGTCAATGCCGTTCCTGCGCGTTGCGGCAAAGTCAACAACGAGACAAAGTACGCGCTGGAATATTTCAAAGTTGAACAGCCGTTGCTTTTGACTGATTTATATCCGCGTGTCAAAGACGTTGCGCTGGAATGCAAAACCGTCGTTCGTCAACATGATACACTGCGTCACCTCGGCGAAGTCATGCGCAAAAGCGAATTGCAATCCGTGCCCGTCACCGATTCAAACGGCGAACTTGTCGGCATTGTCACAGTCGGCGACCTGGCAAAAAGATATTTCCTTGAGCTCGGTTTGCAAAGCCTGGTTGATCTGCGCGTCCGCTACCGCGATATTATTCAGACTGTCGACGCAAAAGTTTTGGTCAGCGGCGACGAAAATTCGCTTATCGAAGGCAACATTATAATTGCGTCGGGTAGTGCTTTTTCTACAGTCAGCATTTTAAATAAAAAAGATATCGTCATTGTCGGTGATAGAAGTGCTGATACTCTGCTGAAATTTTTGGCTTGCGGCGTGTCTACTCTTATCGTCACGCAGAACAGCCGCATTGACGCAGAAGTTTTAGAAGACGCTCAAAAGCGCGGCGTATTTGTTTTACTCACACCCTATGACGCTTACACCGTCGGCAGATTAATTAATCAGTGCGTTCCCATTCGCCGTATCATGAAAGCCAATCCCGTGTGTTTCCGACCAATGGATTTGTTGAGCGATATTAAAGGCGTCATGGATGAACACCGCTACCGTAGCTATCCTGTCGTGGAAAATGGAAAA
>CAJONF010000094.1 GCA_905236665.1 uncultured Selenomonadaceae bacterium
CAGCATTGGTTGCGGGGATAGGACTTGAACCTATGACCTTCGGGTTATGAGCCCGACGAGCTACCGACTGCTCCACCCCGCGGCTCTTATGTCATGAACGCCTTGTCCATAACAGGGCGCATGATATCACACCGCTTTAAATATGTCAACAAAAATTTTGGCATTCGCCTTCAGCAAAAGAAAACAGCTTTATTCCGCTGCTAAAACTTGTTCCGGCGTAGTTATCGGCTCATTGCGCATGGTGTCATAGGGCGTTGTTACTCGCCGTTGTGTTCCTGCGTAAAGCATTTCTGTTAACTGCGCGGCGGCTTCGGGTTCCATTTTAGCCAAAATTTGTGCGACGGAATCTTCATTCATGCGCTGAAAAATTAAAACTGTCGTGTCCCAATCCACGTTGATTAGGGCGTTAGCGGCTTCTTCAGGCTTCATGCTCTCATAAATTCTTGCCAAGCGTGCTACGCGTTTTTTCTCTTCAGCTTCACGTTGAGCGCGTTGTTCGTCGATTGCCTTGCGGTCGATTTTGACTTCTTTAGGTTTTTCTTCCTTTTTGAGTTTAGGTTTTTCTTCGGGTATCGGTTCAGGTTCAGGCTCCGGTTCAGGTTCAGGCTCCGGTTCAGGCTCTGGTTCGGGCGGCGGCCATTCCACGCCCTCCGGAACTTCAAAATATCTGCCATTGCCGACAAAGGGTAGGCGATATAAGCCCAGCTCCTCGTTTAGCATGGCGACATCTTCCGTGCCCAGGACATCGAATTTTACGGCTGCCACGAACGCCCCGACAATTAGAATCGTCAGCACAATCAGCCCGATTAAAATATTTCTTATCTTGCGCAAGATTTGTTTTACCTTGTTCAAAGTGCTCACCTTATCTAAAAATTTTTCTTCATTGATTCTGCCGCCACCGTAATTTTCCTGCCAACTTTGTAAAAGATTGTTTATCGAAAAAATTTTTGCTACACTAAGCGCGGAAGGAGATGATTTTATGGCGAACGATTATAATTTTGCGGCGAGCTTGATGAGAATTTTATCGGAAAAATATCCTACGAAAGAATCCATTTACGAGAAACTTATTTATTTGCAGTCGCGGTTGTGTATGCCTAAGGGCACGGAACATTTTATGAGCGATTTGCACGGCGAATACGATTTGTTTTTGCACATAATCAATAATTGTTCGGGCGTCATTCGCGAAAAAGTGGACAATGTTTTTGGCGATTATATGGGCGAGGAAGAAATTGCCGAATTTTGTACGCTGATTTATTATCCTAAAGAAAAAATCGCGCAGATTAAATCTCAAGGGCGCGATACGCCCGCTTGGTACAGAAAAAATCTTGCACGGCTGGTGAAGGTCGCCAAATACATGAGTTATAAATATCCTTCGTTCAAAATGCGCGATTTAATCCCGAATCACTATGAAACGGTAATTTTAGAATTGCTGAACACGCATCCGGAATCTGCAGATGAGCAAAAAATTTATTATGAAAAGCTTTTAAATTCGATTGTCGAGATAAATAGCGGCGAAGATTTCATTTATGCGTTCACTGCGCTGATTAAACGGCTGGCGATTCACCGTTTGCACCTTGTTGGAGATTTTTTCGATCGCGGCGACAGACCCGACGCCATTTTAAATTTGGTGATGAATTATTCTGCGGAAGTAGACATTCAATGGGGCAATCACGATATTTTGTGGATGGGCGCGGCTTTGGGCAGCGAGGTTTGCATTGCGGCGGTGGTGAGAAATTCTTTGCACTATAACAACACCGATGTTTTGGAGCGTGGCTACGGAATTAGTTTGCGTCCGCTGACGATTTTTGCCGCAAATCTTTATCCTGAAGAAAATCCGATTCGCGCCGCAGAAATGGCAATTTTGATGATAATGCTTAAGCTTGAAGGGCAGTTAATTCGCCGCAACACAGATTTTAAAATGGATTCGCGACTTTTGCTTGATAAAATTAATTTTGACGACATGACGATTAATATCGCTGGACAAAATTACAAACTCAACGGAATTTTCCCGACGGTTAATAAAAATAATCCCTGCGCGTTGACTGATGATGAACAAGAGATTATAGAAAACCTGCGGCAAAATTTTTTGGAGAGCGCGAATTTACAAACGCACGTTGATTTTTTATACAAGAAAGGCGGCGTTTACACCCGTCACAACGGAAATTTGCTTTTCCATGCAAACGTTCCGCTTAATGAGGACGGCTCGTTCAAAAAAATTTTATTCGAGGGCGAAACTTATAGCGGGAAAAATTATTTTGATTATGTTGACCGCCGCGCCCGCCGTGCCTACTATGAAAAGCGGCAAGAAGATTTAGATTTTATGTATTTTTTGTGGTGCGGATTAATTTCGCCGCTGGCCGGCAGAGAGTTTCACACTTTCGAGCGCGCATTTATCGACAACAAAGACGTTTGGAAGGAGCCAGCCGATTTTTACTACAACTTGATTGATGACGCGGAGATTTGCGACAAAATTTTTGAGGAATTCGGGCTTGATTCGAGCGGGCATATTATAAACGGTCACGTTCCTGTTCGCGTGCGCAAAGGTGAAAGTCCGATTAAAGCCGGCGGAAAAGCTGTTGTCATTGACGGCGGATTCAGCACTCCTTATCACGAAAAAACCGGCATTTCGGGTTATACTCTCGTTTCAAATTCTCGCGGGCTACGACTTTTGCGACATCAGAAAATTGCCGACGTAAAAACCGCGCTGGCTGAAAATAAAGACATCGAATCGACTGCTGAGACTGTAGAAATTTTATCGCGGCGCATGACGATCGGCGATACTGACCACGGGCAAGGAATTCGCGACGAAATTATCGGCTTACATAAACTTTTGCTGGCTTATCAAAGCGGAACGATTCAGCCAAAAAATTAACACAGCTACCGTTGCAAAAATTTCTTTATAGGCAGGGAAAATTAACCGTTTAGCGAAAAGACTTGACGAGGTGTTTGTTTTGGGCATGGAAATTGAACGAAGATTTTTAGTAGACAAAAGAAAACTGCACGCGTTGAATTTTTTTAGCGAGGAAAAAATTTCGCAAGGCTATCTGTCCAGGCATCCGACCGTTCGCGTGAGATTGACGGACGAGCGCGGCTTTTTGACGATAAAATCTTTGACGGTTGATATTTCGAGACAAGAGTTCGAGTACGAAATACCTAAAGCCGACGCTGAAAAACTTTTGCGATTGTGCGGACGCTATGTCTTGAAAAAATATCGGCGCAAAATTTCTTACGGCGGGCACGTTTGGGAAATCGATTTTTTTGCGGGACGACACACGGGCTTAATTTTGGCTGAAGTAGAATTGAATTCGCCCGATGAGCCGATTGACTTGCCCGATTGGGTTACAAAGGAAGTTTCGAGAGATCCGCGCTATTTTAATTCAAATCTTGCCATGAACGATTGGACACGGAGAAAATATTAATTTTTTGCTTAACCGGAGAGTGTGAGGCAATTTGGTTTCAGAGTGGGAATTATTTTTAAGATTAACATTGTCATGCATATTGGGCGGGATAATCGGCTATGAGCGGCAAAGTCGCAGGAAATCGGCAGGTCTTCGCACAAATGTTTTAGTGTGCTTGGGTTCATGTTTGATTATGGTTTTGAGCGAGGCACTTTATTTCCATGTAGAAGGGCGCACTAATGCCGACCCTGCGCGTTTGGCGGCGCAAGTTGTCAGCGGAATTGGTTTCCTAGGTGCAGGCGCGATAATGAAGGAAGGCTTAACCGTCACGGGCTTGACTACTGCGGCTTGTCTTTGGGTAGTTTCGGGCGTTGGATTGGCTGTTGGTGCCGGTTATTATTCGGGCGCACTGTTCACCACAGCTTTAATTTTCGCCACGCTCGGCACGCTGTCTAGGATTGATGAATGGGTTATGCACGAAAAAAATTTGCTCATAACAATTCACACCAAGGACAAGCCCGGACAACTCATGCACATAAGTTCCTGCATTGACGATTTACAGTTGAAAGTTCGCGACGTAAAAGTTAAAAGCAATGATGACACGACGGACACGCTA
Organism: uncultured Selenomonadaceae bacterium; assembly: GCA_905236665.1. Classification (GTDB taxonomy): domain Bacteria; phylum Bacillota; class Negativicutes; order Selenomonadales; family Selenomonadaceae; genus Quinella. Next base: position 4,015 of record CAJONF010000094.1, read on the forward strand.
ATTATCGAGATGGAAGTTTATAACCAGCGCGCTTTAAAAAATGTCATCGTGCTGGACGCGGTTAAACGTATTGACGGCGTAATAAGCGTGAACGTTAATTAGGAGGATTTGGTTTGAAATTTGTCAAAATCTTTGTGGCAGGCGTGCTTAGTTTAAGCTTGCTTACCGGCACGACTTTTGCGGCTCCCGCGTGGAAGTTGCCTAATTCCGGAAAAATTTTTAGCGACAACGCCGCTAAGCAAAGTTACGTTGCCGATTACATGAAAAATTTTTTTGCCGGTAAAATTCCCATGACTTTTGACGTGCCGGACAAGTGGACTTACGAAAAACTTTTGTTTAACGGAGTCAAAGTCGAGCGGCTGGCAAATCCTAAACAGAAAAAATCTGCGCGGGTTGCCATTCAACTGCACGGCGGCGGCTATGTCGGCGCACTTAGTAATTGGTACCGCGACTTTGCAATTAAGCAAGCAGTTATGGTTGACGCTAAAGAAATTTACATGGTTGATTATCGCATTGCGCCCGAATATTTTTATCCTGCCGCGCTTGAAGACACCGTCACGGCTTACCGCGAACTTTTGAACAGGAATATTGAGCCGAAAAATATAATTGTCTTCGGCGATTCGGCGGGCGGAAATTTGGCTTTGGAATTTGCGCTTTATCTAAAGGAAAATAATTTGCCGCAACCTGCAGTTTTGATTTTAAATTCGCCGTGGACGACTTTTGAAACAGATTTACCTTCGCGAAATGGAAATGCCGACCGCGATTTGGTTTTGGGCAAAATAAATCCTGTGATGTATCCAGCGGTGCAAAACCCAATTTATGCCGGAGATATTCCTTGGAATGATCCGCGTCTTTCGCCGATTTATGCTGACTTGAAAAATTTGCCGCCAACTTTAATTCAAATCGGCGGCTATGAACTTTTTGTTGATGACGGCATTGAACTTATCAAAAAAGCAACGGCAGATGAATTGAACGTTACGCTTTCGGTTTACGCGGGAATGTCACATGATTTTTCGATACTCCTGCCGGAATTGGACGAGAGTGTAAAATCTTTCGCAGAGATAAAAAATTTTGTGAATCTGTATATGCCAAATAAACACGAAAGGAAGTGAGCGGCGCGGTTTTATAAAAGTTCCCCGCGCCCTATCTGATGAATTACGATATTATTGATACCATTGTTCGCACGGCGATTGACGCGATGAGAAATGCTTACGTTGAACACGGCTCCATAGCAACTGGCGCGTGTCTTTTGGCGAGCGACGGTACACTTTACAGCGGCTGCGCGATTGACAGCGTTGTTCCGGAATACAAATTGCCTGCAGAAGTCGTGGTTATGGCGAAGGCGATTTCCGAGGGCAAGCGCGAATTTGACGCAATTTCCATTGTCGCAGATATTGAAGGAACTTACGTGCCCGATGATTTGAGTTATAAATTTTTGCTCGAATTCAATGTGCCCGAAATTATTTTGGCGGACATGAAAGGCAATACAAAAATTATGCCGCTGGAAGAATTGGTTCCATATAAAACTCGCCGCCGTTAAAATATTTTTATATTGGTTTTAAACAATGGATTGATTTTTTGTTAAGGAGGGCAAAAATCATGGCTAACACAATCAACGCAACCTATTTTCGCTCATATCAGAGCATGAGCACAATCAGCAAAACCACCACAGGAAATAAAACCGTCACGGAAAAAACTTCCTTCGCGAGTTTTACTGAAAGTGCAACCGTGGAATTTTCTGACGCGGGGCTTAACGCTTTGGCGCAGACGAAAACTGATACTGTCGACGAAAACGCCGGCTCCGCCACGGGTGAACCAAAACTTTCCGAAAAGGCGCAAAGTTATCTTGATAATCTCCGCAAAAAATACGGCGATTATGATTTTGTCGTTTCCAATAATCTTGACGCCGCGCAGACTGTTGGCAGTAGCAAAGAATATTCCGTAATCTTTACTCCTGAAGAACTTGAGCAAATGGCAGAAGATAACGAATACGCCGAAAAAGTTATGGGCAAAGTTGGCGACGCGGTGGATATGCTCAAAAATTTGTCGGAAAAAGATTTAGGCGAGGGCGTGCAATTCTCCCAGCTTTCCGTTTCTTTTGATAGCGATGGCAACATGAAACTTTTTGCACAGCTTGAAAAACTTTCTGCCGACCAAAAGGAACGCCTTGATGCCGCCAGAGAAAAACGCGCCGAAGAACAGAAAAAAGCCGAGGATACCGAAGATGAAGAGAAAGAACCTGTAAAAATTCTCTTTAAGAGCGCGGACGTTGAAGCGGCTAACGAAGAAGAATTGCTCGCGAAAATTTTGGGCATTGACTGGGAGAATATAGCTGAGGAAGAAACTTTCATCTGAACTTTGCTTTGGTGATAAAATTGTTTGAATATGAATTTATGCGGAATGCATTTATGGCGGTGTTCTTAGTAACGCCGCTTTTCGGTTTATTGTCAACAATGGTTGTGTCAAATCGCATGGCTTTTTTTTCAGACTCGCTCGGTCATGGCGCATTTACGGGCATAGCGATTGGCGCATTAATCGGCGTCGGCTCGGAAATTTTCGGGCTATTGGGATTCTCAATAATTTTCGCATTGCTGATAACGTACATAAAAAATAAATCGCACGCGGGCTCGGACACGGTTATTGGCGTGTTCAGCTCCACGGCGATTGCGCTGGGCTTAATGATAATGTCGGCGGGCGGGCAGTTCAATAAATTTTCAAGATTTTTAATCGGAGACCTGCTTAGTATCACGAAAAGCGATTTGATTTTTTTAACGGCGGTATTCTTAATTGTGCTGATAAGCTGGGCAATTTTATTCAATCGGCTGTTGATTTTATCTGTGAATCAAACGCTGGCACGTAGTCGCGGCATAAAAACTCAAGCGGTCGAATCGATTTTCGCAGTGCTATTAGCTCTAGTCGTCGCGCTCAGTATTCAGTGGGTCGGTATTTTGATAATCAACGCGCTGTTGGTTTTACCGGCGGCGGCAGCTCGAAATGTCACCAACTCTGTTAAAAGTTACCACGTGTTGAGCGTTTTAATCGCGCTGTGTTCGGGGCTAGTCGGTTTGCTTGCGGCTTATGAATTAAATTCGGCGGTCGGTGCAACGATTGTAGTTTTTGCGGCTTTTGTCTACTTTGTCACACTTATTTTAAAGCCACGTTTCATCAAATGACTAAAGAAAATTTTGGCGGCTCGCTAAATCTGCCTCTTCTTTGAACGCGAGACCGCTTTTCTATTTCTTCAGCTGACATTTGCGACGAAATAGAAAGTAAAATTTCTTCTAACCTGGCATTGATTTTTAAATTACGCTCCTCTTTTCTTCTGATTATGCCATAACAACCGACCGGCGAAATATAAATATCTTCCGGTGCATACGGTGAAACAACGGATCGCATATCTTTGAACTCGCATAATTCCGGCGTTTCAGTGCAGTTTAATTCATAGTTCGCGCCAATTTCCACAACGTCTTTTCCAAAATCAATAAATAATCCTTGTCCGGATATTTCCATTTTTCTTGAAGAGATGAACTCCTGCCTATTGGTCAAATTAAACGAATCTCCCGCATAATTTTTCAGCCGTTTTCCTATCCATCTTACTACTGGAACCGCCCATGAATTACCTATGGCTTGATAACGGCTGGTTTTTTTTGCCGTTGGCAAATTTGTATAATTATCCGGTAAACCCATTAATCTTTCACATTCAAGCGGAGAAATGCGCCGTATTCGATTATCCTGCACAATAAACAGCGAACCATTATACGCGGCCGCATTTCCATTCCATTTTGTGCCATATGAAGAGTACAGACAATCTGTATATTCTCTAAAGACCTCGAATTTATGACCGTCTTTTTCAAATGTCAGCTGGGAATCGGGATAATCGATGAATTTTTTTGAGTGGTGTTCAAAGAGTACATTTTCCGGGAAAAAATCTTTTCCGCCAGCCAAAAGATAAAGTCTCTTTCTTTGTTGTGCCAAGCCGAAATATCTTGCATTTAATACCCGCCACGCAATATTTCTCTTTGCTCCATGTATAACTCCTGCATATGGCCACCGCTTTAAATTAACGACATTATCAATCCCCGCCAAAAGGCTCACAAAATATCCAAAAGCATTTGTTTTATCGCTCAGGACACCTTCTACATTTTCCCAAAACACAATGGACGGTGATTTACCTTCCGTTGCTCTCCTGTTGTCATTTGAGTTAATAATATCAACGAATTTTAGTGTAAGATTTCCTCGATCATCGTTCAATCCTTTTTTGCAACCGGCAAAGGAAAAAGTTTGGCAAGGTGTACCGCCACAAATTATATCCGGAGCAAAAATTTTACCGGTGTCAATCATTTTCGGGAGATTGTTCATATCTCCCAAATTTTTTACGGTTGGATATTTATTGGCAAGAATTTGCGACGGGAAATCAGCTATTTCAGAAAACCATTTAAATTTTAGTCCAAGAGGTTCCCACGCTACGGAGGCAGCTTCTATTCCTGAACAGACACTTCCCACTGTCTTAAATGTCATATGCAAATTCTCCTGAAAATTTTTATGAATTATTTTTGATTTGTTCCAAACGTAATATAAGCTGTTTCTTCCACTCGGCGATATCATACCACGGGCAACCAATGCAACCTTTTTCAGCATCTTTGCCCTTTACAGGGATAGAATCATTCCAGTTTTCGTCACCATGATAATAAAAAGGAATACCGTATATACTGCCGCGCTTTCCAGTTTGAAAACAAGTTCGACAAATTTCGCGTTTCTGTTGATTGCGCTGATTGGTCAGCAACTGAAATTTTTTCCGTATTTCTTCATCAGACATCGTATCGGGATTTTCACTTTTTGTATTTTTATCCCAGCGTATTTCCGAAAATTTATGGTCGGGGAGACAATGTGCACAAAAAGTTCCCTCGTAAACATCAACGCCGCCCAATACACGAATAATTCTTTTCCGCAATGTAGCAGACCACTTTTCATAGCCATTGTCGGCAATTATCCCGCGTTCAATAGGAAGTAAAATGAGTTGCGTTTTATTTTCGCCACAAGTGGAACAATATCTCTTTGTGTCCGTGGCAATGGTATATCCAAATTCTTTTAAGTCTTGAATTCTTCTTGCCCAATTAGGATTTTTTGGCAAAGTACATTCCACACACTGCCAGCCGCCTTTTACAAGACTGTCAAAAAAAGCTTTTGTAGTATTTGCTTTAGGCTTTTCCTCTTGCCAAAATTGCTCCTGTTTTTTTAGCCACGCTGTAAAATTATCGGGATTCATCTGCTCATATACGTTATTCAAATAATCCGTGAGCTTTTCGATATCATTTTGCTTTATAGAAACGCCAGTTCGCTTATATTCAACGGGAACCCAGCCATCCCAGATTTTGGCGGGATAATTAAATTCAACATGAATATATTCTTCGGCGGCTTTAGAATGTTTCTTGCGTTCATTTTCAAAAATCCGTATGTTTTTATTTAACATGGCTCGGCGATAACTTTCATCGTCGGGAAAAGCAATACGTCGCGAATAGACGCCGCGTCAGTCAAAAGCATAACCAACCTATCAACGCCAATACCCAATCCGCCCGTCGGCGGCATACCGAATTCCAAAGCGCGAATAAAATCTTCGTCCATGACGTGAGCTTCTTCGTCGCCCGCCTCGCGCTGCTTGAGTTGCTCCTCGAAACGTGCTCGCTGGTCTATAGGGTCGTTTAACTCCGTGAAACCGTTCGCAAGCTCTCTTCCGTAAACAAAAAATTCAAATCTGTCAGTGACTCGCGGATCATCGAAATTTTTCTTCGCCAACGGAGAAATTTCCGTCGGGTGGTGCGTTATAAACACCGGTTGAATCAAATCGTCTTCAACTTTCGCCTC
>CAJONF010000095.1 GCA_905236665.1 uncultured Selenomonadaceae bacterium
GTCTTGGCAATTAATTTTTTCTCGTCCAAATCGCTATAATGAACGGCAGTCGCAGTTGTCGGTGCAGAAATTGTTCCCAGGCGCGTAGAAAAAATCGCGTAGCCATAAAGAACGCCCGCTTTAACGTCGCTGTCGGTGAATTCCAAGCGGTCAGTATTCTCGATTAAAATTTCTCCGTCGCGATAAGTTTGCGGCACGCCGTCGATTTTTTTTATCAGCGTGTAAGTCAAGCCCAGGTCGTTGGGAGCTTGCCAAGAGATATTGCAAATCAGATTTGAATCGGAAAAGCCTACGCCGGTTGATTTCGCCTTGACAGAAATTTTGCTGATTGTCGAAGTCGGCACACTCGAATAATTTTCACGAAGCGTGGCAACAATCGCGGGCGGAGCTTTTGGCGGAATAAGTCTCAACCTGTCCTGCGCGGGCTTATAATCTTTAATCTTCCGCAAAATTTCTACACAGTCGCTAACAGCTTTTTCGGACGCGATTGACAGGCTCGGTAATTTCTTTTCAGCCCATGCGAACAGCTCACGCTTTTTGAGTTCATTTGCAGTTTTGTTAATGCGCCATTCAATTTTCTTCAGATCGTTTGATTCAGGCTTGAGAAGTTTTGCCTTCGCCAGAATTTTTATAATTTCCGCCGTGACAATGTGAACGTCCTCATCAGCATTGCGCGCCTGTTCCACAAGATCAAGCATTGAATTCATTTCAGCAACGTAATCGGAAAATTTTTTCAGCTCGACAAGAGAGAATTCGCAAGCCGTGCAATGTTCAGCAGTTGCAGGAATTTTCTTGCCGCATTTTGGACACTCGACAAAAAAATTTTCGCCACAAATTTTACAATAGGCGCGTTCTGCCTCCTCACGAGTGCGGAAATTTTCAAACGCTGAGCAGTTCGCGCAGGTCACACAAAAAAAATTTTCCGTAGCATCGCCCGTCGCCTCGTAAGGATTTTTCAGCAAGCCCGCCGCCTTGTTATACAGCGCGGCACTGAGTTCGTAAGTTAAAAAATTCGGGAAGGTACGCCGAATCCGATTTATGCAGTTGTCGGCAAAATAACTGTCACGTTTAAAAATTTCGGGCGCGACTTTTATCTTAGCAAAAAAATCTGCTAGTGTGGAAATTTTCAGCGAGTGGTCGTATTTAAAGCGGCTGTCATCACTGTTGAAAACTTGAGTCTGCGCGAGATTAAGCAGTGCTTTAATCGCTTGCCATTGCGGAATGGGCGCGGAAACTTCTTTAGCCTTGTCACGAAAAATTTCGCGCAATTCTTCGGTGGAATAATTAGTTCGATAAGCATTCGGCGAATGCTCCGTTTGACCTTTGATATAAAAAGCCAGCTCGTAAAGGTCGTGAACTTTTGCCGACCACGGAAAATTTTTTTCATCGGGCACGGTTTGGAACGCCGCGAAATTTTTTGCAAGCTCTTCCATTACAGAATCAGTCAGGAAAAAATTATTCAACGTCGCCAAAATTTTCTGCGTCGTCTTGACAGGTTTTATCTCAAAACCTTGCTCTTTATACGTCGCCTCAATCGTCGCTTGACTTAACCGCAACTTGTCGCGCACCTGCCGAATCTGCGATTGATTAACCTGCAACGTGCCGGACGTATCACCGCGCTGAATGTCAATGTAAAGCCGCAACTCCTCAACGCGCTGTTGCTTAAGCGATTCTGCCTCACGTTGACGAAAGCGCGGATTATCAATCGTCAAGGCAATGTAGCCGTCCATTTGCAATTCCGCACGAATTTCTGCTAGGCGCGTCGGGTCAACGGTCGTGTTCTGCTCGGAAGTCAATCGCTTTTTCCAGTTGTCATAAGCGGCGCGGATTTTCTTAATGTTGTCGGGAGGATCGAATTCCAAGCCGAGCATTTCAAAAATATTTCGTTTAGCCAAAATCTATCCTCCTTTTCTGTTAGCGTTGATATTATCAGAAATTCTTCATTTAAACAAGACGCCGCCATAAATAAAAAAAATCCCCCGCTATTTGGCAAAGGGAAGATTTTTGAAAAATTTTTAATCGCGAATGAATTCCTGCAAAACTTTATAAAGTTGTTCGGGGTCAGCGGGTTTAGTCAAGTGAGCATTCATGCCGGCTTTCAGCGAGCGTTGAACATCTTCATCAAAAGCATTAGCAGTCATGGCGATAATCGGAACAGTTTTTGCGTCGGGGTGATTAAGCTTGCGAATTTCTTCCGTAGCTTTTAACCCGTCCATAACCGGCATACGAATATCCATAAGCACGGCGTCATAAAATCCGGGCGGCGAGGCGGCAAATTTTTCTACGGCGATTTTTCCGTTTTCCGCGTGGTCAGAAATCATGCCGCGCATTTCCAAAATCATCATCATAATTTCCGCATTGACGGGCATATCTTCTGCGACAAGAATTTTTCTGCCTTCCAGTTCGACAACTTTCTTTTCGGGCAAAATTTGTTTCTTGCGGTTGAAAGCCTGTTGGAATTCGTAAAGCGCGTTGGTTGAGGCGAGCGGCTTAGCCATAAAAGTATCGACGCCGGCTTTTAAGGCTTCTTCTTCCACTTCGTACCAGTCATAAGCTGTGAGAACAATAACCGCTGTATCTTCGCCGAGAATTTCGCGGATTTCGCGTGTAACTTGTATTCCGTCCTTTTCGGGCATGAGCCAATCGACAATGATTAAATTATAATCGTCGCGGCGAGCGTGGTGCAGTTTGATTAATTCCAGAGCCTCTTTGCCACCCGCGCAGGTATCAGACGAAATGCCGACTTCTTCCAGCACTGATTTTGCGTGTTCGCGAGCAAGCTCTTCATCGTCGATAATCAGCACTGAAAAATCTTGCGGGCGCATTTCGCTGGAATCAGCTGTTTCCACGCGAGCAGAATCTTTCAGCGGAACATTAACTACAAAAGTTGTGCCGACTCCCTTTTCCGAATCAACAGTTATTGAGCCGTTCATCATCTGCACGATATTTTTAGTAATGGCAAGACCCAATCCGGAGCCGCCGTATTTTGAAGTGGTGGTGTCATCTTCCTGGCTAAAGGGTTCAAAAATGCGCGGCAGATAATCTTTGCTCATGCCAACACCGGTATCCGCCACGGTGAAACGGAAATTTGATTCGCCGTTAAAATGCGCGGTACATTCAATCGTTAACTTAATTTCGCCGCCCACGTCCGTAAACTTAACCGCGTTGCCTAGAATATTAACTAAAACCTGTTCAAGCTTGGTATCGTCGCCGATATAATATTTGCCGATGTCGCCTTTCAGTTCGCAGTCATAAGTTAAACCTTTATCCTTGCATTGCCCGTCAATCAGCGTGTTAATTTGATAAACAAACGACGTGAAGGAAAATTCTTCGTTGCGGAAACTCATTCTGCCGCTCTCAATCCGGCTCATGTCCAGAATATCATTGATAATTGACAGGAGGTAACGTGCACTTGAACCGATTTTTTCCAGATAACTTTTAAGCATCGGCGTCAAATCTTTTTCGTGCAGGGCGATATTGTCCAAGCCGATAATGGCATTCATGGGCGTTCTAATCTCGTGGCTCATGCGGGAAAGGAACGCGGTTTTGGCAACGTTGGCTTGTTTTGCAACGGTTAAGGCTTCTTTAAGGCGGTTATTTTGTTGAATTTGTTTCTGCTGAATTTCGGTCGTGTCGCTTTTTAGCACGATAAAAAAATCTGCGCGGGGATCAATATTGTAGAAGTCCAAACGTTTATAAAAAATTTCCCCGCCGATATTGCACGCGATATTTACGACGTAAGGCTCGGAAATATTGAGCTTTTCTTTAATCGTCGAGAGTTGGAGCGCGTCTTTAGCATTTTTCTTAGAATTATCGTCGCCATCGAGCACGGGGAAAACTTGATTTTTTAAATATTCGTCATAAAAACCTTCGCGGGTGTGTGGAAAAATTGAGCCTTTTTCGATAAGCGAAGAATCGCCTACAACCACGCTGTATTTTTTGTTGGAAAGGTAAGCAACCATATCGAATTGCCGCGCCAAAATTTTATCAAGCAGTGTGCCTTCGACTTTCTCCTTGCCGGCTTCCTGTTCAGCAATAAAAATTATGATGTCGTTTGAAATGGGGTGGCGCGTGAAGACTGCACGGTAATTCACGTAACAATAGTTTCCACTTTTGCGCCGCGAAAAGAAATATCTTGAGAAATGTGTTTCGCCGCGCAGGAATTGAGCTTTAATATTTTCAGCGTTAAAAGCTAAAAGAAAAGTTTCGCGCTCCTCGTCAATCGGATAATTTTTTGCGCGAAGATTTATCAAATCAGAATAGGTGCGAATCGGCGAATCGGTCGGGAATAAATCTTTGCCCTGAAGATCCTCTATCGTATTGCGCGTGATGTTTGCACGAATAATTGAAAGCGTCCGCTCGTTTGCACGATAAAAATTTTCGCCAATCGCCATGTACGTCGTCTGCAAACGTCGCTCGTAAATTTTAACGGGCGTCACGTCAAAAAAAGAACAATAAATATAGCGTTCGCCGAAATCGTCAAAGAATGTGCAATTCATGTTGCACCAGATAACGTCGCCTTTAGCGGTGATTTGTCGAACGATTAAATCTTTTGTACCGTCTTCAGAAACGCGGCGGCGTAGCATACGTCTGACGGCTTGCACGTCGTCGGCGTGTATGAAAGCGGCGGCACCGTTCCTGCTTATCCGGTTGAACGCGTCCTTAGCAGAACAGCTCATTAATTTGCCGAAACTTTTTGACACGAAAACAACCGCCATTTGCCCATCAGATTTTTCATGCAAAAGAATTGCGGCGGCTTCCATTTTTCTAATCGAACGCAGAAAATGATTCCGCGCAAATTTTTTATCATAGTCCGCAATGTCTGTTAGAATAAAACCAACGTAAGGTTCGGGCAAATCGTTCAAGGGCGTTGGTAAAATTTTTTCACCGAATAAATTATTTTCGTCAACGAGCTCGCTGACAAAATTTCTCTTCTTGCCCAAGCTACGCCAAAGATTTGCAAACGGTTCATTGCCGAAGACAATACGATAATCGCGCCTGGAACCGTCCGCATTTAAAACGGGCTTGCAAATAATTATGCTGATTGGCATTTCGTCAAACTTCGTTGTGTCAAACGGCAATGGATTTTTCATGGCTCCTTCCTCGCTCTCAAAAAAATTTAAGGATTAAGATTCTCCTTGAATCTTGCCGCTATTATAGCAGGTATTTTCGTTTTTGTAGAAAAATTTTTATGGCATTGTTAAAGAAATTATATCGGCGTCTGTAAAGGTGACGGGAGCAAGAATCATATACGCTGAAATTATTATCAGCGCAATGAACAATCCCGCAAAGACATTGCGTTTAAAAGTCATGCTCGCCGAAATAATTTCGCTCATCTCGGCTTTTCGTTTCACATGGAAAAAAATTCCCGCCGCCAACATTAACAGCCCGATAAATCCCGTGAAGAAAATTTTTTCGCGGTGCCAGATTTTAAATTGCGCGTGCATATGTTTTTCACCGCCGCCAATCATCGTTGCCGCCAAGTTCCACGTTAAAATTTTGTTCGCCGCGTCAAATTTATCAGCGTTGTGATTATCCGCAGAATAAGGCAATTCAATAACTAAATCGAACGTCACCTGCGACAACATACTTTGCACAGCGGCAGTTTCACTCGGTGAAAAATTTTTATCGACCGAAGAAATTAAATCGAAATTATACGCGTCGAAGAACCAGCCGCACTTTTGCTGAATACCTTTGCATTTGCCAGAGTGTGTGGCGTAAAGCGTAGCACTGTCAGCCGCGAAAGCCTCAATGCTCGGATAATTCATGCGAACTTCATAGCCGCTCATGTTATTTTCCACGACGGGCGAAATTTCTGCGTTAGGTTTATTAGTGAAACTGTTTTTGAACGATTCGATTGATTCAGCGATAAGCGGCACGCCGATTAATTTATTGCGCATGAAAACTTTTCCGTCGTCGGTGATGATTAAATTTGAGCCGCCTTGAAAACAGCCCGTGCAAATCAGACAGAAAAAAATCAGCAATGCGTAATGAAAAAGTTTCATCTCTTAACTCCTAAACCTGTCCACGTTGTATTTCGTAATGGATTCAACCGGCGATTTAACAGAATTCATCGGACAACAAACTTGACAGCCGCGGAAATCATCGCGCAAAATTCTGTAGCGGGCGAAGGCGTATTCAAAAGAATTCAAAGTTTTATCCCAATCCACGAATTCTTTACCGTCCGCGTCGTGCTGAATAAAATTTTTTAAGTTCAGCGTCGGCTCGAACCAACAGCAAAAATCCATTCTGCCATCTGGATACAAATCAATTTCGTTCCACGGCGCAAAACAAATTTCCCGGTCAGTCTCCTGCTTTAAATGCAACGTGGGCGCAATGTCATCAACCAGCGAAAATTCAATTTTACCTGCGGCGCGGCGAAATTCATTACGCTTTTTCCACTCGTCCAAAACACAGCGACCTTCGGCAAGTTTTAAAATATTTTCGTACTTGGAATTTAATTCGGCGATTGGAATTGATTCAACTGCCTGTTGCAAGTCATAAGCTTCGCCGGAAGGAACCCATAGCCGGCAATAGATAATAATTTTCTCAGCGAGCACGCGCTCCAATTCCATTAAAGTTTTCATGGCGGGGCGTGCAACAGCGGGATTAGTAAAAAATTCGCCGGTCATGTCGTTTTCTGTGTAGTCAAAGAAAAAAACTATAAAGCCCGCGTGCAACCGCAACGCCAGCTCCACAAAATCTAAAATATCGTTGGCGTTATCTTTATTGATAACCATAGACAAATCCGGCGCAAAACAAATTTTATCTTCAGCCTCAAGTTTGGCGAGATAATTTTTTATGTTGCGAATCATCAGCGGGAACATTTTTTTAGCCGTGGCTGAATCATCGCCGTCCCAACAGCTTTTTGCAAAAATTTCGGCGGTTGAGGCGTTGATAGAAAAATGAGTTTTGAACAGATTTTTTAGCGCGAGCTGCTGAAATTTTTCGTTAAAAGCAATGCCGTTCGATTCGGTCATCAAAGTTATCTGCGGAAAATTTTCGCTCATGAACTTCATGTAGTTATAACTTTCCTTAGCAAAAAACGCATCGCCACCGGTAATCAGCACCACGCCGATTTTATCATAAATCGGGCGGCAAAGTTCGTAATACCACGCGGGATTCATTGCGTGATTTTTTTCTTCGCCGAAAGTGCAGCGCACACCGCAATATCTGCATTTGGCGTTGCAAGCGTTTGTAATTCTGATTCGCAAAAGCCCGTTGTGAAGTTCAGTTTTACATTCGGGGTGTCGCTCCAAAATTTTTGGCAAAACCTGTTCAATCTCCGCACGATAACGATTTTCTTTAAAGCCGAATTTTTCAAAGTGCAAAAGCGGATTCATATCGCCCGCCGCCACGTCGGGATTTTTTTTCAGATAATCTGCTGTCGAAAAAAAAGGCGAGGGGTTCTTGCCTTCCCGCCAACCGATTTTTAAATAATGATTCGCCGCGTCAAGATATTTTCCGAAACCGTAAGTTTTGCAATACCATTCGCCGTCGAACAGCAGAGAATTCTCTATAAATTTTTTATCGTCCGAAATTATTTGCGGTTGTGGTTTAAATTCTGTCGGCGGTTTAATTTCCACTGGCGGTTCCGTTTTAATTTCAACTTCCGGCGGCGGTAAATCTTTTTTTCTGTTAAAGAGTTTGTCAAAAAGTTTCATCAATATCCATCCTATCGATGCTCAAATTTCTATCGGCAAGAAGATTCATTTCACCGATAACCTCCACCCGTTCGCGCAGATTAATTTCTGCTGTCAAAATTTCTTCACCGCGCCCGCTCTCAATCAAAATTTCTCCGCGAGGATTTATAATCTCAGATTTGCCCGAACTGTTCGCGAATACGATAAATATTTGATTCTCAATAGCCCGCGCCTTAGTCAAAATCTGTCGGGGAATCAAACGTTTCAAACTCCACGCGGCAGGAATAAAAATAATTTCCGCGCCAATCAACGCAATCTTTCTAAAAAATTCTGGGAAACGCAAATCGTAACAAATCGCCAAGCCACATTTCACGCCGTCGAGTTCAACTACAGAAATTTTTTCGCCCGCGCTGAAAACTTTATCTTCCTCTGCAAAGCTGAACAGGTGAGTTTTATCATAAGCCGTGATAATTTTTCCAAGACGATTGGCAACGAGACAGCGATTAAAAATTTTTCCGCCGCTTTCGACGATAACCGAGCCGCCGATTATATTCACAGAAAATTTTTCAGCCGCCGCGCAGAGAAAATTTTTGGTTCGTTCGCCGTCAATGTCAGCAAAATTTTTTACAGGCGTGGGATAATAACCCGTTGACCAAAGTTCCGGCAAAAGTATCACGTCAGAATTTTTTGCCGCCGCGATTAGTCTTTCAGCTGTGGAAAAATTTTCGTCAACAGAACCGAGCTTAGATTTAAATTGTGCGATTGAAATTTTCATAGGCTTTATCACTTCAAATATTTATGCAACGTCTCAATTAATTTAGCAATGTCAAGCGGTTTGGCAAGGTGGTCGTTCATGCCGGCTTGGCGTGCATTTTCTTTGTCCTCGTCAAAGGCGTTGGCAGTCATGGCAACAATCGGCACGGTATGCGCGTCCCTGCGTTTCAAAGCGCGGATATTGCGCGTGGCGTCGTAACCATTCATAACCGGCATTTGCACATCCATTAAAATAATATCGTAGTGATTCGGCGGCGAGTCTTTGAATTTTTGCACAGCAACTGTCCCGTCGTCAGCGTCCTCAACTTCAAGCCCAATTTCCGTAAGAACAGCCTTTGCAATTTCGCGGTTAACTTCGATATCTTCAACCAGCAAAACGCGCTTGCCGCTGAAATCTATTGCCGATAAATCGTCGTGTTTACTTTCAATCTCGTCGTTGCCGCTTATCGCCCGCGACAATGCATTTTTCAAATCGGACATGAACAGCGGTTTGGTACAAAAAGTTGTAACGCCGGCGGCTTTAGCTTCCTGTTCGATGTCGGAATAATCGTAAGCAGTCAAAATGATAACTGGCGCAGTTTCTCCCACAACGCGGCGAATTTGTCTAACGGTTTCAATGCCATTTTGGTCGGGCATAAGCCAATCGACGATATACGCGCTGAAGGGGTCGTCGTCCAGTGCTCGCCCAGCGCGGAATACAGCCTCACGCGGCGAAGTCGTCCACTCTGAACGCATACCAATCTGCTTTAATATCGCCGTGACTGATTCGCAGGTGTTGAAGTCATCATCAACAATCAGCGCACGTAAATCTTTTAATTCTTGAATAGACGCTTGCTTAGCGTTTTGCTGAAGCCTCAAATCAAGCGTAACGGTAAATTCGCTACCTTTATCCTTTTCGCTCTCAACGGTGATTTCGCCGCCCATAAGCTCAACCATTTTTTTAGTTATGCTCATGCCTAAGCCGGTGCCCTGTATGCCGCTCTTAGTAGAAGTTTCTTCGCGTTCAAAGGCGTCGAACACGTGCTTTAAAAATTCTTTGCTCATGCCCAAGCCGTTATCTTTGATTTTAAATTCATACTTTGCACAGCCGGGAATATCCGAATCGTATTGAGAAATGCGGAAGAAAATTGAACCGGTTGACGGCGTATATTTTACTGCATTGCTCAAAATATTTATCAGCACCTGATTTACTTTGAGTTGATCGGCGTAAACGTCTTCATTTTTAACCTTAAACGCGTCTATGTGGAATTTCTGTTGCTTAGCAGTGACTTGCGGCTGAATTAAATGTATCAAGCTGTGAATCAAATCGGAAAGGTTGCATTCCTGTTCGCTAACTTCAACACGCCCGCTCTCAATGCGGCTCATGTCTAAAATATCGTTAATTAAGCCGAGCAGGTGATTGCTTGACGACAAAACTTTTTCCAGCGAATCCCTAACCTGTGTTCTATTCTCGAAATGCCTTAACGCCAGATTTGTAAAGCCGATAATTGCGTTCATGGGCGTTCTGATGTCGTGGCTCATGTTTGAAAGGAAAGTGGTTTTTGAGGCGTTTGCGTGTTGAGCCTGTGCAAGCGCGTCTGCAAGCTCCTGATTTCGTGCAAGAGATTCGCGAGTTTGTTCATCTACATTAGCAAAACCAACGCCCACCGCGTGCAGTCCGTCATCAATGCGAGCCACGCGCAACATCATGTAATGTTCTTCGCCATAACGAATCATTACATAGCGTTGAGAGATAATTTCTTCATTTGCCAAGCGGGCGCGCAGATTTTCCGGCTGAATAAATTTCCAAAGGTCTTCACGATCATTGACAGCGACACATTCGCGAATATAACTTTTCATCGCCGCTTGGAATTTAACAACGTCACTTTGTTTGCGTTTAAGTTGTTCAGAAATTTCCGGCGCGACGCGATAGCAAACAGCCTCGTCCGAATCAAGATTCAAATGATAGACCAGCCGATAATCTGCTGTCAAAGCCTGAATCATCTCACTTTGCCGACGCCGACGACGCTCTTCGCTCAATAATTTTGTCTGCAAGCGGAGCTTTTCTTCCATTTCTTCGCGCTTAACGCGGTTTTCAGTTTCAGCTAGGTTTTGCTGGTGAATAAGTTTTGTATTCTTCCTAACCTGCGAAGTCATCAGCGCAAAAACAGTTATCATTGCCAAGATCGTCAAAAAGATTTGGAAGATTGAACGATTGCGCATATCGGTATTGACAACGGCAAGTTCTTCCTCGATTTTGTTTTTGCGAATCAGATAAGTTAAAATCCAGCCGGTGTTTTGCACGGGGCGATAATAAAGCATTTCGTTATCGCCGCGGAATGTGAACGATGCCATGCCGCCGCGAGTATTTCTAAAATCAAATTCGACGTGCTCTTTGGAATAACCGGGGTCAAAAGTTGCGTCGCTCAGCGCGTCTAAAAGATTTGTCCCGCTATCCAAACTGCCAAGCACCGCGTCTGTCAGCGATTCGCCGTTCTTGTAGTAAAGATTAAAGAAAGACATTTCGGCGGCGGTGGTGTGCACCAAAATTCCTTCAAGAAATTTCGACATGGGCAGTTGAATAAATCCACACTTTATCGACACTCCTTGGAAAGTCAATCTGTCAATGGGTACGACAAGAAAAATGGTTTTATCTTCTGCGGACATATCGCGGGTAAAAATTTTCGGCTCGCCAATCGTATCTTTAGCGAAGAAATATTTTTCAGGATCGTCTACGATACCTTCGGGCGTGAACACGACGCCATTATTATTCACAAAAGCAAATTGGTCGACGCTACAAAAAATTTTCATTTTGCCAAGGAACGCGCTTAAAGTCTCGACGCTTTGCAAATCGTTCGGCGACAAAATTTTCAGCGCAGAATTTATATTATCGATTTTAACATTGATTCTGGCAGTGATAACTTGCTCACGTCGGTCAGTCAGCTCGCGTAAATAAAATTCGCTAACCGAGTGAACAGCCGCCGCGGTATCGTTTTGCCCAAGCCGATTTATCCACAGCGTTGACAAAATTAAAAGCACGGCAATCAACGCGCCGCCCACGAGTGCAACGGAAATTGTACGCCTATGTTTTTTATCTGTACCTGAATTTTTTTCTTCCATAATTAAGACCTCGCGAAAAATTTTCTGCACAGATTGTATTAAAATTGTTCAAAGATAGCAAGCGTTATTTTAGTCGTGTTGTTCATCCGTGAGCTATTTTTATCACACGTTCGCCGCCTTTACTAAAACAAACTTTCTGCTATACTGCTTGCATGGAGGTGATAAGCCAATGGACTTAGGCGACTGGGTAGCACTGCTGAACACCGGCTGGACGCTTTACCAAATTTATAAAGAGTGTCGCGAAAAAGCCGAAATAAAAAGCCTCAAGCACAAAGGCAAGCGGCGTAAATGCAAACCGAAAAGCAAGAGGCGTAAGTGAGCAGTGAACCAAATTTGCTAGACCGAGGGGCGGTTAAGTCCCTTGGTCGCCTATCCATTTTAATCGCCATGAAAAAAATATTCAAGAAGTTAAACAAGGAATTTCTGCTGGGTTTTATTCCGTTGTCGGTGCTTAGTATCTATTATGGCGGAATAAAAACGACAACAATTTTATCAACCCTGTTAGGTGTGGCGTACATCGTCTGGCAGGTTACACGGCGTTAAATCTAAACCTTCGCTCCCGCAACGGGGGCTTTTTTTATCCCCAAATGACTAGCTCGCCACTCAATAAAAAAAATGCCGAAGCTTTGAACTCCGGCACTTTTAATTTTTTTTATGCTTATTTATCTGGGAAAAATTCGTCGTGAATACTGTTAACGGCCTCCGTGACCTGTGAACCTTTGACCAAGCAGGAGACGCTGATTTCTGACGTGCTGATAATATCAATGTTGACATCTGCGCGAGCGAGTGCACCGAACATACGCGCCGCAACGCCAGGACTGCCTAACATACCCGCGCCAACGATTGAAACTTTAGCCATATCCTCTTCAACGAGAACCGACGCCGCGTTAATTTTTTCGCTGGTAACACCGATGATTTTTTTAGCTTCGGGCAAGTCGTTAAGATTAATCGTGAAGACAATATCGTTAATGTTTCTGTCAATGTTGCGGATACTTTGGACAATCATATCAACATCAATGTTGACGTCTGCCAGAGCTTTGAACAATGTATGAGCCACGCCGGGATTATTCGGCACACCGATAACAGAAATTTTTGCAACCTTCATATCGTGAGCTACGCCGCGAATTTCAAAATCTTTTTCCTCCACAGTATAATCCTCCCTGATAATCGTGCCCGCGTCTTTTGTAAAAGTCGAGCGAACGTGAATCGGAATATTAAAGAATTGTCCCATCTCCACCGAGCGCGGCTGCATAACTCCTGCGCCGAGACGAGCCATTTCCAGCATTTCATAATAAGTAATTTCTTTCATCTTGCGAGCGTTTTTGACAATGCGCGGGTCAGCCGAGTAAACGCCGTCAACGTCGGTGAAAATTTCGCACTCATCAGCTTTCAACGCACCGGCTAGTGCAACAGCCGAAGTATCAGAGCCGCCGCGACCGAGTGTCACGGGGTCTCCTAATTTGTCTACGCCCTGAAAACCCGCCACAACTACGATATTGCCTTTGTTAAGTTCATCATGCACGCGTTTAGGTTTTATTCCAAGGATTCTGCCTTTCGTATGCACAGAACTTGTCCGCATACCGACCATTTGCCCTGTCAAAGAAATCGCAGGTTGTCCCAACTTTTTAAACGCCATCGCTAACAGCGCAATCGAAACTTGTTCGCCCGTGGTCAAAAGCATATCCAATTCCCGCAAATAGTCCGCCTTATAAGGTTGTGCATCTATGCCGCCCGCTAAGCTCAACAAATTATCGGTCGTCTTGCCCATTGCCGAAACTACCACTACAATTTTATCGTCAGATTTTTTTTCGGAGAGGATTCTTTGTGCCACCGCCAAAATTTTATCTGTCGTCGCAACCGAACTGCCGCCGAATTTTTTCACAACGAGAGCCACTGTTTTTAAGCCTCCTTCGCACAGCCGGACTCACCAACTGCGACGTTTCATTTTAATTTCAGTTCAAAACATTTTAGCAAAGTTTCTCTAGTTTAGTCAAGAAAAAACTAAATCGCCTCAAAAATAATTTGTCAGAAATGATTTCAAAATATCGCCCGCGTTGACACCCCTAGCCGCCTTTGATAAACTTTTGCAAAAAAGGAGTGATTTATTTTGGCGAGTATTCATATTGCGGCGGATGTCGGCGAAATTTCCGATAAGGTTTTGTTGCCTGGCGATCCCGTTCGCGCAAAAATCATCGCGGAAAATTTTTTAACAGATGTTCACCAATACACCGCGATTAGAAATATTTTCGGCTTCACGGGAAAATATAAAGGCGAACGCGTTTCAATTCAGGCGACGGGCATGGGCATTCCCTCAATTTCGATTTATCTACACGAACTGATTGAAGTTTTCGGCGCAAAAAAATTAATTCGCGTGGGAACTTGCGGCGGCATGAACAAAGATATTCACCTGCGCGACGTTGTCATTGCTCAAGGCTCCTCGACAGATTCTAGCATAGTCAAGCAAGTTTTCGGCGGCGCAGTGAATTTTTCTTTGCTGGCAGATTTTGATTTGCTTAGAAAATCTGTTGCCGTTGCTGAAAAATTTAATCTGCCGGTAAAAGTCGGAAATGTCATCTGCACGGATTTATTTTACAACGACTACGACGACCCGAACGGTACCTTTGGCGACGGGAAAAAAACTTTCAATGATAAATTGCGCCGCCACGGAATTTTAGCTGTAGAAATGGAAAGTGCCGCACTTTATCTGCACGCCGCCGCCGCTAAAGTTCAAGCTTTAGCGATTTTCACGGTCAGCGATGACTTGTTGCGTAAAGAATTTTGCACGCCCGAAGAAAGACAATCCTCTTTCAACGACATGATTAAAATTGCGCTGGAAACGGTGATTCAATGAGCAAGAAGCTAAAAAAAACCAACGCCGCCAGAATTTTGGACGGGCTGGGAATTAATTACGAGATAAAAACTTACACAGTTGACGAAAACGATTTATCGGCTGTGCACGTGGCGCAAATTTCCGGCTTGAATATCGAAATGATTTTTAAAACGCTGGTGGCACGCGGCGATAAAACCGGAATTATCATGGCGGTTATCGGCGGCGGCGATGAACTCGATTTAAAAGCTTTGGCGCGGGCTAGCAATAATAAATCTGTCGAAATGATTGCGCTGAAAGAACTTTTGCCATTGACGGGCTACATTCGCGGAGGTTGTTCGCCGCTCGGTGCAAAAAAAAATTATCCCGTGTATTTGGACAGCCGCGCCTTGACGTTGGAAAAAATTTCGATAAGCGCGGGGCTTCGCGGAATGCAAATTATTCTTTCGCCGCAAGATTTAATCAAAGCCACGAATGCAACTGTAACCAATCTTATTTTTTAAAAAAATTTCCCCGTCAAATTGGACAGAACCCAATTTGGCGGACGAAAAAAGAAAAGCCTTATAGAAGAATAGTCAGATGGTCTTACTCCTGATTTCATAAGGAGTA
>CAJONF010000096.1 GCA_905236665.1 uncultured Selenomonadaceae bacterium
GCTTTTTTATAGGCAACACGCCCGCTTGTCACGTCAACCAAATCATACAAGATGCGATTTTCCAAGCCGAGCAAAAGGTCAAGGTTGCGCAAGCCCGTATCGGTGTCAATCAACGCGACTTTGTTACCGCGCATGGCAAGCCCCACGCCGATATTAGCCGTAGTAGTCGTTTTGCCAACGCCGCCTTTGCCCGACGTTATTACTAAAATTTGACTCATAAAACTTTTTCCTCTCAAAAAAATTTTTACCGCGCAACGGGTTCAAAGATAATCATATTGCCTTTAATCATGGCGCGTTCAGCCTTGTCGACCTGTTCAGGTTCGTCGGGTGCACGGGCAATCAAATCGGCTATGCGAATCTGCACCGGCATTAACCTATCCGCCACCACGCAAGCACTTTTATCACCAAAAGCTCCCGCGTGAACAAAACCTCTGCACGTCCCGCGAATATCAATCGAACCGCCCGCTATGACCTGCGCGCCCGGATTAACATTACCGCAAATCAGCACGGAGCAATTTGCTTTGACCTCCTGCCCGCCGCGCACCGTATGATTTATGACCATCATCTTTTGTGCTTCATCAGCACGTTCTTTGATTTTTTGCGCGGTATTTTTGGAGGACGTATCGCGGGAAGGCGGAGCAAGATTCGGGCGTTTTAATTCCGTGCTAAAAAGCATACCGTGCCTATGAAACATACGCCGCAAAGTTTCGTTCTGCTCTTCGGCAAAATAGCCTTTCGGAACAAAAACCGTCGTCCCGCGAATGAAGAAACTGTCGCCCGATTGCAACTTGTCCAAAAGATTTGCTTGCACGTCGTCGAAACTCGCGCCCTTGGCAAAATTCAGTTGCAAGCCGTATTTCAGTCCCTTAATCGTAACTATATCACTCATTTGAATCACCGCCTGTGAAATAAAAATGATTCCGCGTGCATTATACATAATCTTGCGCCACTTGCCAATATTCTTTACAGATTTTTTTCAGCGTTTTAGTATAAAAAAATTCCCGCCTCTTGACGGGAGAAATTGCTAATGTGACTTGAAAATTTTCGGGCGCATTACTCTTCAATGATTAGGCTTATTTTTATTTTTAAACTTCCTTTCTTTTGCAAGCCCAAAAGAAAGGAAGCTAAAGAAAAGGGCTTTGTTCCGGCTGAGAAAACATCACGTTTTCTGCGCCGGCGACCGCCCGTCCATGGGCGGTCGGTATCTCGCTACCCGCGCAAAAAAAATTCCCGCCTGATTGACGGGAGAAATTTTATTGCAACGTGTTAAAATTTTTTTGCAGATAGTTGCTGATTGACTCGCCGATAATTTTTTTTCCGCGCAGTGCCGGGTGCAAACCATCGGGCGTTAATTCGGCGCGAAGATAGCCTTTGTCATCAGTCAACGCACCGGCGATATCGATAAAATATGGCGTCGACATTATCCACAGATTAACTTTCTCGCGTTCCAATCGCCAATCGCCGTCAGTTAGTTCAATTCCGCGTCGGTGAATAATTTCGGGATTCATTGAAGTTATCGTGCAGAAAACCGGCGTGATATTTTTTGCCAAACATTTATCGCGCAATATCTCTAAATTTTTTATAACGTCGTTGGCACTCGAACCTATGCGAATGTCATTGACGCCCGCCATGATGATGAGAATTTGCGGCTGAAAGGGTAAAACGTCATTGTCGAAACGATCTAGCATTTGTTGAGTCGTGTCACCGCTACGCGCCAAATTTTTTATCGGCACGCTCGAATAAGTTTCCCATTGACAGGAAAGCTGACCGGCGGGAATATAAGCCGCTCCGCCATGAGAAATGCTGTCACCCAAAACCGCGAACTTTACCGGCGCAGTCACCGTGAAAAATTTTTTATCTGACCAATCGCTCAACGGCTTTTTATTTTTGTCAACAACGCGAACTTGCCAATAATATTCGCCGGCTTCGACAAAAGGCGTCCAATCCGTTACGCGGTCGAAAGCTTCTGTGTTTAAAAGTTCACGGACAATTTCCTCACGCGCCGCACCGACTTTGACAACTTGTACCAGATAAAATTCTGTTCGCGGCACCGGCTCCCAAGAATATGTTGGATAAAGTTGCATGAAATCCATTTGCTCAAATTCGGCGGTTAAAATCGGCGGCGGAAAATTTTTTGCGTCAACATTCCCGCCCGAAAATAAAATACACGTCGACAGAATCAGCGGTAAAAATTTTTTTATCATAAAAATCCTCCCGTTCTCTAATAAAGTAATCTTAACACTGCAAAACTTTTCCTGTCAAACTGCCCGATGATTTTTTTATTGGCGGTGTTTAGCGCAGATTAGGCAGGATTTATAAAAACTTTGGCGAAAGTTGGTTGCAAATGCCGCATTGATATTGTGCAAGTTGTGTTAAAATTTTTTCGGACGTTATTCAATCCATTACGCATTGCATTTAAGGAGGGGCGGAAATTGGAAAAAAGGGAGAGTTTATGGGAAGCATATCTAAGGCGCGGCTTTAGTCGTCGTAGCTTTTTAAAAGGTTGCGTCGCGTTGACATCGCTCATGGGTTTTAGCACGGATATGTTCTCGAAAGTCGTGGAAGCGGCGGAAACTAAGCCGCTACCGGTAGTTATTTGGATTCATGGTCACGAATGCACGGGTTGTGACGAATCCTTTATCCGTTCGGGCGCACCGCTTGCGTCGGACGTGGTCTTATCGTCAATCGCGCTGGAGTATGATCATTTGCTCAGCGCGGCTTGCGGAGCACCGTTTGAGGCTCACCTTGACGAAACTATTGCCAAATATAACGGGCAATATATTCTCTGCGTTGAGGGCGCGATTGCTACAAAAGACAGCGGCGTTTATTGTATGTCCGGCGGTCACACGTTTACACATCTGCTAGAAAAAGCTGCAAAGGGCGCGGCGGCGATTATCGCTTATGGTTCTTGTTCGGCTTATGGCGGTATTCAGGCGGCTAAACCAAATCCAACAGGCTCGGCTGGCATTGAGCGTTTTGTCGGCGGCAAACCTGTTGTAAAAGTTCCTGGCTGTCCGCCTATCCCCGAAGTTATGACGGGCGTTGTCATGCACGTTGCACTTTTCGGCACTATTCCCCCTGTTGACGGCGATGGGCGTCCTAAGCAATTTTACGGCAACAGAATTCATGACACGTGCTATCGTCGACCGTTCTTTGATGCGGGTATGTTCGCTGAAACTTTTGATGACGCGGGCGCGAAGGCTGGTTGGTGTCTTTATAAACTCGGTTGTCGCGGGCCAGAAACTTACAATTCTTGCGGCAATTTGCGCTGGTGGCAAGGCATGAGCTATCCTATTCAATCGGGCGCACCTTGTATCGGTTGCTCAAATTCTAATTTCTGGGACGAAGACCCTTTTACTGCACGCTTGCCTAAATATGGCAAAATCGGTGACGCTGATAAAATCGGTGTTGGTCTTGGTGTGGCTACTGCTGTTGGCGTCGTTGGTCACGCCGTTGCTAGTATCATTCAGCGCAATCATCGCGATAATCTTATCGACGAGGAACATCACGAGTAGGAACTAGGAATTAGGAACTAGTTTTCTGTTCCCTGCTTGTTCCTTGTTTCTATTTACTAGTTCCTAGAAATCGACCGAAGGGAGATTTTTTTATGCAACACGTTGTAGTAGACCCTATCACCAGGATTGAAGGGCACCTGCGCGTTGAAATTTCTGTAGACGAGACGACCGGCACAGTAACCGATGCAATTTCAAGCGGCACAGCTTGGCGCGGCTTGGAACTGATTTTGAAAGACCGTGACCCCCGCGACGCTTGGGCTTATATTCAGCGTATTTGCGGCGTTTGTACCACGGCTCACGCGCTCGCCTCCGTCCGCTCTGTAGAAGACGCGCTCGGAATTTCAATCCCCAACAACGCGAACTATATCCGCAACATCATGGCGGCAACCTTGACAGTTCAAGATCATCTGATTCATTTTTATCATCTACACGCCCTCGATTGGGTTAGCCCCGTCGAAGCTCTAAATGCCGACCCCGCAAAAACTGCTGAACTGCAAACGGCAATTCTTAACGCTTACCGGCTCAATTTAAAAGTTCCTGAAGAAGTATCAACGGAAGCTTATCCGCACGATTTCCCCGCCGCCACGCCGCAATATTTCACGGCGATTAAAGCTAAAGTTCAAGCTATAGTGGCAAGCGGACAACTGGGAATTTTCGCCGCGCAATGGTGGGATCACCCCGATTATAAACTCCTGCCGCCCGAAGTTCATTTGCTAGCTGTTGCTCACTATCTCGAAATGCTAGACAAGCAACGCGAAATTATTACACCGCACGTTATCTTTGGCGGAAAAAATCCTCATCCGCATTACGCTGTTGGCGGTATGCCCTGCTCTATTTCTATGACGGACGGCAACGCTCCCGTAAACACCGCACGACTTGCAATCGTTGACCGCGCTATTAATATGGCTCGCGACCTCGTCAACAATTATTACCTGCCTGACCTCGTAGCTATTGGCGTAATTTATGCTAAGGCTGGACGCGTGGACGGCGGCGGCTTATCTAAAACTCGCGTTATGGCATTTGGCGATTATCCGCTCACCGGCTACAAAGGCACTTCAAATGGCGGTGGCTACTTTGATAATCTGCTTGTCCGTTCAAATGGCGTCGTTGAAGATTTCGGCATGGGCGTTGCTAAGGCAAAATTCTACGAAGTCAAAGCAGAAGACTTGAAGGCTGACAGCGACTTTACAGAAGGCGTCGAACACGCTTGGTACGAATATCCCGCGGGCTCGAAAGATTTACACCCATGGCAGGGCGTCACTAAAGATAAATACACCGGTCCAAAAACTGGTACGCCGACTATGTGGGAAACTCTCAATGAGGCGGGCAAATATTCTTGGCTCAAAACTCCGAAATGGAAAGGTAAACTCTGTGAAGTTGGTCCACTCGCCCATTACATCATCATTTACACCAAAGCCGCAAAAGGCTTGCTCCCTGAACCGACTTGGGCTGAACAGATGATGCTTAAACAGATTGAGGCAGTCTCGACTGTATTGGGTGTCGGCGCAGAAATTTGGTTGCCGACCATGCTTGGCAGAACTGCTTGCCGTTGTTTGGACGCACAACTTGCCGCGGAAGTTAATAAATTCTTCTTTGATAAACTCATTGCCAACATAAAAATGGGCGATACCGCCACAATGAATAACGAGAAATGGTTCCCTGAAACGTGGGCTAAAGAATGTCACGGCGTTGGCTTATACGAAGCTCCCCGCGGCGCGTTGAGTCA
>CAJONF010000097.1 GCA_905236665.1 uncultured Selenomonadaceae bacterium
AGACGCGGCTTTGAACCAGTTCGCAACATCACTCGAAAGAACTGGCGCGGGCTATTTCGATTTTTATCTGTTGCACAATTTGGGCGAAGGTCGTACAAAATTTTTTGAAGAGTTCAAGATGTGGGATTTTGTTTTGGAGAAAAAGCGTGAGGGTTTGATTAAACACGTGGGATTTTCTTTCCATTCCACGCCCGAAGAGCTCGACGAAATTTTAACTAAGCACCCTGAAGCGGAATTCGTTCAGCTACAGATAAATTACACGGACTGGGAAAATCCCGCAATTCAATCCCGCGGCTGTTACGAGGTGGCAAGTAAACACGGTAAGCCGCTTGTCATCATGGAGCCGATAAAGGGCGGAATGTTAGCAAATCCGCCGGAAGAAGTCGCAAAAGTTTTCAAAGCGGCAAATCCGGACGCGTCGCTGGCATCGTGGGCAATTCGTTTTGCGGCGAGTTTGGACGGTGTTATTACTGTACTTTCCGGAATGAGCACGCTTGACCAAATGGAAGACAACGTTAGCTACATGGAAAATTTCAAGCGGCTTGATGACGGTGAACAGGCAACCGTTGATGCGGCGCGAAAAGTTCTGGCGAGTATTCCGATTATCCCCTGCACGACCTGCAATTATTGCGCAAAAGTCTGCCCTAACAATATCGGCATTAGCGGTTCGTTCACGGCAATGAATGTTTTGACGCTGTACAAAGATAAAAAGTTCGCGGCGAATCAATATCACTGGCTGGTTACGATGCATGATAAGAAAACTGCCGGCGAGTGTATTAAATGCGGCGCGTGCGAAAAAGTTTGTCCGCAACATATAAAAATTCGCGGCGAACTGGTTAAAGTCGCGGCGGCTTTTGGTAAATGATTATTGCTTTTAGGAGTTGAAAGTTTTTTTGGACACAGGACTAATTCCACCTGCGCTGATAATTTTATTGGCGGCGATAAGCGGATATTTTTCGCTGATAGAAACTGCGCTGATAGAATGTCATCGTGGGCGGCTAGAAAAATTGGCGGAGGACGGCGATAAAAACGCTAACGCAGTCTTAAACATGGTAGAATCCCCCGCGCCGCTGAATGTCGCTCAAAGTGGAATAACCTTCACGGGAATTTTAGCGGGTGTGTGCGCCATTTTAACCACGCCGCTAATTTCCGCGCAGATAAATTTTTCTGAACAAGCAGAAATAATTTCGGTGGCAATCGTGCTGGTTGCTACAACGTTTTTGTTCCTTCTGTTCGGAGAATTTTTACCTAAGCAGGTGGCTAAACGCGATCCCGAAAATCTTTTGCTTAGGAATTATAAAATGTTCCGGCTAATCGTGGCGATTATGAATCCGTTCGTTGCAATGCTGTCAACTGTGGCGAGGGGCATGGCGTTTATTTTCGGCGTGAATACCACTCAAAATGACGCTGTGACCGAAGACGAAGTTAAAGATTTAATCGAACAGGGCACCGAGGACGGTACGATTGAAAAATCCGAACAGGAAATGGTCGACAGGATTTTTGATATCGGCGACGAAACTGCCTATTCGCTCATGACGCCGCGTGTTAAAATTGTTTGGCTTGATTTGGCTGACGATTTGGAAAAAAATTTAAAAGTTGTACAGGACAGCTCCTACACGATTTTTCCCGTTGGTTATGGCAGTTTGGACGATTGCCGCGGATTGATTTACGCTAAAGATTTATTAAATGCTATTTTGACGGACGGGCGCGAAATTAATTTAACCGCTCTGATAAAAAAAGCAAACTATGTGCCGCGAACTATGGAAGCTTTTCGCATTGTCGAAAAATTTCGTTCAAGCGGCATAACCGAAGCCATGGTCAACGACGAATACGGCGGCGTTATCGGCTTTATCACCCTGGACGACATTTTAAGCGAGATTGTCGACACTTCAGGTGATGAGGACATTGATCAGCAATTCAAACGCAACAAAGATAATTCGTGGACAGTGGACGGGCTTTGTGACATTGACGAGTTCAAAGAGCGTTTCGACATTGAGACTTTGCCCGATGAAGAGCACGATCACTTTCAAACGATGGGCGGCTTTGTTACTTCGCTGTTCGGCTATATTCCCAAAGTCGGCGAGGTTCGCGAATGGAACGGCTTCCGCTTTAAAGTAAAGGAAATGAACGGTATGCGCATTGGCAAAATTTTAATCACAGAATGCGACGCTTAAAAAATTTTTTAAAGGAGATTATCTAATGGCACGGCAGACAAAAAAAATTGCAAAGAGAATTCAGCCGAAAAAGAAAGCTGAACCCGAAAATAAAAAAAAGCCGGAGAAGGTCGGCAAAGATTATTTGCTAATTGCCGTGCTTGCATTGACAATCGTTTTTCTTTTAGTCGGTTGGCAAAATTTCACGGCACTAAATCGCGGACTTTATCTGGCACTGTTAGTTTCGCTGTCAACAACATATGCACGGCGGCATTATAATTTCACTGATACGCAAGATTTATGGATTGAGCGCGTGGGTATGGTGTCAATGGGTATGGCAATAGTCTTGTTTGTATTCGTCGTATATCAACAGTACTTTGCTTGACAAACTCTAAATAAAAAGCGGCAGGAAGATTTTCTTGCCGCTCAATTTTTTTTCTGATAAACAGCCGCATACATGACAGGCAAAACTAACAGCGTCAGCACCGTAGCAACGAATAATCCGCCGGCGATTGAAACTGCCATTGGTCCCCAGAAAATACTTGTCATCAGCGGCAACATTCCCAGAATCGCCGCCGCCGCAGTCAACATTATCGGGCGGAAACGCAAAATTGCCGAATCAATTATCGCCGCGTGAAGATTTTCTCCCGCCGCCAAGTGTTGCTGAATCTGGTCGATTAAAATTACAGAGTTGCGAATTATCATGCCATTCAATGCAATAACCCCCAACTGAGCTACGAATCCCAGCGGCTTTGATAAAATTATCATCGCGAAGATTACTCCGATTAAGCCGAGCGGTGCAGTTAAAAGCGTAAGCACCATTGCTTTTGCGTCGTTGAGTTGGAACATTAACAGCGTCATGATTATGAAGACGACAAGCGGTAACATTGCCACCAAATTCCCCGTGGATTTATCGCTTTCCTCTAAATCGCCGCCTGGTTCGATTGAGTAGCCGAGCGGTAAATTTTTTTGTAATTCTTTCGTTGCCTCCAATGCTTTTGTTGCCGCGTCGTTAGCTGTTCCGCTTAAAATATTCGCTTGCACGGTGATTGTCGGTTTCAAGTCGCGCCGCATAATCAAGCCATATTCCGCATCGTAAGAAATTTTTGCAATCTGTTCAAGTGGAACATAGCCCGCCGTGCCTAGGTATATCGGCAAATTTTTCAGCGCGGCAAGATTATTTCTGTCAGCGGCGGCAAGTCTCAAATCAATATCAATAGTTCTGTCGCCCGTATAAAATTCGGCAACCTTTGCGCCGGTGATTTCCGTGTAAAGCGTGGACTTAACCGCCTGGCTTGTCATGCCCAGCGAGCGCAATTTATCTTGGTCAAGGTCAATGCGCACGACTTTAGATTTTTCGTTCCAATCAAAATTAATGTCTGTAACATTTGAATCCTGCGCGATAAGGTCGGCAACTTCTTCGGCGAGCGTGTGAACTTTTTCAATGTCAACACCTGAAACGCGAATCATAATCGGATAATTGGCGGGCGGACCAGTTTGAATCAGTTGGATATTTGTTTTAACGAGCGGGAAATTTTCTTCCAGTTCATTGCGAATTTTTTTTATCAAAGCGTCGCGGTTATCTTCCTTTGCCGTGACAACAAATTTTGCCATATTATCGGCGTCAGCGGCGGGATTAATGGTTAATACGAAACGCGGCGTATCCTGTCCAACGTAGTAAGCAAAATTTTTTAAGTTATCTCGTTCACTGTTCAAAAATTTTGCAAAACGTTCAGCTTCGGATTGCGTCGCCGCCATTGATGAACCTTCAGGCAAATTAAATTCTATCAAAATTTCGGGGCGAATCGACGGCGGGAAAAATTCTTCTTGCATCCAGCTTGAAACAAAAATTGTAGCCGCAATAGCTCCGATTACTCCGCTCAATACCAAAATTTTATTATCCAGAAAAATTTCTAGCACGCGTCGGAAAATTTTATAGAACCGGCTTTGATAGAGTTCATCTGCCGGCTTTTTTTCAATTTTAATTATGTACGTCCCGAATAGCGGCGCAACCATTACTGAAACAATCCACGAGAGTAACAGCGCGATTGATACTACCCAAAACATATCGCGGCAAAATTCGCTAGCAATGCCTTTGGCGAACGCAACCGGTATAAAGCCCGCGCAGGTTATCAGCGTGCCGGTCAGCATTGGTTTAGCTGTGACGTTGAACGCGTGACACGCCGCCTCGAATTTCGACAGCCCACGTTCAAGTTGTACGCTCATCATTTCCACGGCAATCATCGCGTCATCAACGAGCAAGCCCAGCGCAATTATCAGCGAGCCTAAAGAAACTTTGTGCAAATCAATTCCCAGCGCGAACATAAAACAAAAAGTTCCTGCTAATACAAGCGGTATGCAACCTGCTACAACTAAGCCTGTTCTCACGCCCAAACTTGCAAAACTCACGGCAAGGACAATGACAATCGCCAAAATCAGCGTCTCGACAAAATCGCCGATTGATTCTCTCACAACTTGCGGTTGATCGGAAACTTGATTGAGTTCTAAACCCAGCGGCAATTCAGCTTGAATTTGCTCAACCATATTTTCAAGCTCCTTGCCGAGCTCCAGAATATTTCCGCCGTCTTCCATTGAAACTGCAATTCCAATAGCGGGCTTGTCATTAAAAAACATTTTCGGCGCAGGCGGTTCAGAAAATTTTCTTTCAATCGTGGCAATGTCGCCGAGTCTAAAAATTTTTCCAGCGGCGTTTATCGGCAGATTTTTAATATCCTCCACGCTGTCAAAAATCCCCGTCACGCGCAGATAAACATTGTCGCTTGAAGTGTCAATCATTCCGGCGGGCGTCATTGCATTTTGCGTAGCCAGCGTGTTTGAAATAATTTGCGGACTTATTCCCAGTTCAGAAAGTTTCGTCTGCTCAATCTCCACGTAAACAATTTCGTTTTGCACGCCGATAAGTTCAATTTTTTTTACGGTTTTGATTTCGAGCATCAAGCGGCGAATTTTTTCCGCATATTGTCGAAGCTCTTCGTAAGAAAAGCCGTCACCGGTTAGCGCGTAAATCGAACCAAAAACTTCGTCGTAAGTATCGTTGAAAAAAGGTCCCATGACGCCTTCGGGCAATTCATCTTTTATATCGTTGCAATAATTTCTGACATCGTGCCAAGTCGGGTGAATTTCTTCGGTTAAAGGTTCGTCATTGAGTTCTACATAAATTATCGTTGCCCCTGGACGAGTTTCACTGTACAAGTTATCGAGGTGGGGAATATCCTGCAATTTTTTTTCAAGCTTATCGGTGACTTGCTCCTGCATTTCATCAGCCGTCGCGCCTGGCCAATACGCGGCAACAATCATTTGTCGGACAACAAATTTTGGATCTTCCATGCGCCCCAAGCTGAAGTAAGAAAAAATTCCGCCGATAAATGCCACGGCGATAAAATACCAGACAATAGCGCGGTGATTGAGTGAGAGTTCAGTTAAATTTCTCATGTCAATCACCTGTCCTTACAGCTTGTCCTTCGTGCAATTTTTGAACACCAGCTACAACGACAATATCGCCCGCCTTCAGCCCGTGCACACGAACATTATTATCATCAAAGCCAGTGACTTCAACTTTTTTTGCAAAAACTTTCCCGCCGTCAACCAGCCAAACCTGCGCGGCGTCGCCCGTCTGATAAATCGCGTTGAGTGGCAAGATAATTTCGCTAGCAGAAATTTCACGCGTGGCAACGTTCGCCGTCATTCCCAGCTGAATATTTTGGACTTCAGGTAGAGAAATTTTTACGGCAAAAGTTCGCGAATCAGGATCAGCCATGGGAGAAATTTCGCGGACGGTTCCTGTAACTTCATTGCCCGTCGCCCAAAAAGTTATCGAGACGCGTTGACCAATTTGCACGGCAGAAATTTTATTTTCGGGAATGTTTACGACAACTTCAAGTTCGCCGGTCTGCACAAGAGTTAAAATATTTTGTCCCGCCGCAATGACTTGTCCAACTTCCGCATTAACAGCCGAAATAACACCGTCAGCATTTGCGGTTAAGTTTGTGTATTCAAGCGCGTTTTCACTTTGGCGAGCCTGTGCAACTGCCGCATCGTAAGCTGCTTTGGCGGCGTCGTATTGCGTTTTGAATTGATCTAGGACGGCGGCAGCTATAGCGTCTTCTTTAAAAAGTTCGCTGTAACGTTCGAGATTTGACTTGGCGAGCTGAAGTTGAGCTTTAGCCGAGGCAACTTGAGCTTGAGTGCTCCTAGATTGTTCGACGATATCTTTCGGGTCAAGCGTCATTAAAACTTCGCCCGCCCTAACCAGCGAACCGGTCTGCACCTCACGCGAAATAATTTTCCCGCCGACTTGAAAAGATAAATTCGTTTCATAGCGACCGCGAACCACTCCCGAATAATTTTCTTCCTGCGCGGCTGTCGAAGCTGTAATCTGCTGAACTTTGACTACGGGCGGTTTAGGCGTTGCAACTTCGTTATCACCACAGCCGGCGAGCAAAAAACTTGCGGCGATAATTGCTGACAAAAATTTTTTCAAATGAAATTCACCGTCCCGAAAATTTTTCCGCATTATAACATTTTTAAGGATTGGTAACTAGAAAAACTTTTGGCAAAAAAAAAAGCCGCTCACGAACGAGCGACTTCAAACAAAAGGAGCGTTTATTCTTCGGACGACGATACGCCAATCAATTCGTCTATCCACGCGGTAACTTCTTCGGGCGATTTATCACACACGCAAACCAATTCGCTTATAACAAGTTGGCGCGATAAGTCAAGCAAACGTTTTTCGCCGCTGGAAATTTTTTTCTTGCTGTTTTGTCGCGATAAATTCCTGGCTATTGCCGCCGCGTCTAAAATATTCCCTGACTTTAGCCGATCCAAATTCGTGTGAAATCTTTTGTTCCAACTGCCCTGCACCGGCTCGCTTTCTGCCTGCAAAACCTCAACAACTTTTTCTACTTGCGCGGGGCTGATTAATTCGCGCAATCCTGCTTCCGCCACTTTGTCGACCGGCAGCATAAGCTTCATGTTACCCATCGGAAGGCGAAAGACATAATACGAACTCACGACACCGCCAACTTCATTTTCCTCAATACCCGTAATTTCCCCGGCACCGTGCATCGGATATACAAACTTATCGCCGATTTTCAACTTATGCCACCTCCTGCTAGATTTTTTATATTCTATCAAAGACGCCGCCGAAAAGCAAATAACCTAGACACCTGCTCTCTACAAAAATTTAATGAAAATTTAATTGACGAATCGCCTCAAATACAAGACTTTTTTTTAACATTAAAGATACCCCCCAGAGCATTTGCATTGAGATTAAAGGAGGCTGAAGTCGGCAAGCGCACAGGTGAACGGTTTTATTTTCGATCTCCAAAGATTTGAAGATGAGACAAAATTAGATAGCGAAGTCGAGCAAAATTCCACAGACGCTGTCGCTAGTGTAGAAGTTGATAACGGCACAAAATATTTCTCGTCGCTTCAAGCGCTGTTAATGATGTTAAAGAAAGCGGCACTGTTACACTTTTAAAATCGACAAGTGGCGGCGGCATTGCAACTTTTGCAACCGCCAAAAGTGGATATGCCACTGCGAAAAGTTTCACGATTGACATTGCCAGTAATAATACGTTTAGCGGCAGTATGCTTCTCCAAAATTACTGCAACCTCACGCTGGACGGTATCTAATGTTTCTAACAAACTTTATGAAAGCGGAACGACAATTATAGTAAGTGGTGAAAACACCGAGATAACCGGCAATATTCAGTTGGATAACTGGGGAGATCAAGGAGCAAATTTTGTAAGTTCACTTAATTTTGAAAGTGGTAAGCTAAACGTC
>CAJONF010000098.1 GCA_905236665.1 uncultured Selenomonadaceae bacterium
TGGCAGTCGCGTCGCCATGAAGGACTTTAGCCATGAAATCATCTCCTCGCGAAAAATTTTTTAAACTTCCGGATAATTCGCTATGCAAAAAAAAATTCCCGCTAGAATTTTTGACGGGGAAAATTTTTTTAGAAAATTTTTAAAAAAGTTTGATTGATTTACATTTCTGCTACGTTTATGATAAATTATTAAAAAATTTAGGAAAGGTAGGCGATGATGTGTGAAAAAATTTTTTTTAATTATGGTGGCGGCATTTTTTTTAGTGAATGCGGCATGGGTGGCTAATGTTTACGGCGCGGCTTATATTGAAGCGGAAGGTATCGTTTACTATGAAGAGGGCATGAATTTAAATCAAATGCGGCGAATAGCGATAATGGACGCCTACCGTTATTTGGCAGAGCAAGTAGATACTTTGCACATTACGTCAGAATCAAGCGTGAAAAATTTGCGGGAACTTGACGAAACGATAAATGCTAAGGTTACCGCGGCATTGCGCGGAGCAAAAGTCACGTCAGTTAATCGCGAAGTTGATGGATCTTTTCATGCGATAGTTCGTCTGCCTCTTTATGGTAGCGGTCAATCATTGGCGGCGGCTGTACTGAAAGAAAATACGGTCGTGGAAGATTATCCTAAGCCGAAGTTCACGAACATTCGCAGTGAAATTAATTACACGGGTTTGATTATTGACTGCCGGGGTTTGAAACTTGAACAAGCAATCACGCCGTTAATAAAATCTAATGACGGCACGGAGATTTATGCTTATAAAAACGTTGGTTATCAAGCGACGGTAGAAAGTGGAATGGTGGAATATTCAAGCAGTATGGATTCGCCGCGAGCCGGAGAAATGCCGCTGATTGTCAAGGCGTTAAAAATTTCTGGCAGTTGCGATGTAATAATCAGCAGTGAAAACGCAGATAAAATTCTTGCGGCGAATAGTTCAGCAAAATTTTTGGAGCACCGACTTGTAGTATTGGTAGGGGATGAGCTATGAAAAAATTTTTGAGCATTTTGATTGCGGTTGTTGTCCTAAGTAGCTGTTCCATAACTTTTGCCGGCGAAAAATTAATTGAGGCAACGGGCAGTTATGTTATGGATTCGCGCCTAGATGAAACGCCAGCTAGTGCCACGAACCGCGCTCGCGAAGAGGCTAAACGAATAGCTGTGGAAAAAGCCGGCGTCTATGTGGAAACTTATTCCAAAAGCATAGACTTTGAACTTGATAGCGATATTGTGCAGACGGTGGCGGCTCAGCTTTTAAAAATCCAAGATGAAACAAACAGCGTTGAAGTTGTCGAAAAAAGTTTACTGCAGTTCAAGGTCACGATTAAAGCTCTGGTTAACGAACTGAACGAAGCAGATTTAAAAACGATGATGAAGGATAAACAGTCGCTGGAAGAATTAACGCGTAAAAACAAAGAGATTCAAGAGAAATACGACGCGTTAAAAGCTGAAATGGAAAAATACTCTAAAGAATTCGACAGCGCGAGCGATGAGCAGAAAACTGAAATAAAAAAGCAAGTCGCCCGCAACAGTGAGAGATTTTTAGCAGTTAAGGCAATGGAGCGGGCGAACGATTTTCATTTTGCTAAAGATTATGCACAAGCAGTCAAAGCATACACAGAGGCAATAAATCTCAATCCGAATTTGGCGGAGGCTTATAATAATCGCGGCGTTGCCAAATCCGAGTTGGGGCAATACACTTCGGCGATTGAAGATTACACGACGGCGATAAAATTAAAAAGCAATTTCGCCGACGCGCTGAACAATCGCGGAAATGCCTATACTGCAACGGAACAATATCAAAAAGCCGTAAAAGATTTGCAAGCCGCCGCCAATCTGCAAGACAATTCCGCAACGATTCATAATAATTTGGGCAATGTATATTATTTGCTAAAAAATATTGACACGGCGATAAAAGAATACACGCGAGCTTTGCAAATTAATCCGCGCTATTCCGAAGCTTTTTATAATCGCGCCGTTGCTCATTATGTTCAAGGAAATTTAATTCAATCTTTGTTGGATATGAAAGAGGCTATAAATTTAAATCCGACAGATGCCGCCACAATAGAATTTTATGATAAGATCAGCCGCAAAAAATAAGCGAGGTGATTTAGATGATAAAAAATATTTTCATTGCGCTGATGATAAATTTTCTGGTAACGTCAAATGTAAATGCGGCAGTAGAAACTTACGAGGGCACCGACGAATATTATGTTTTGGGCGCGGTGGAAAATATCAATGTGGCCAGAGAACGTGCTAAGGAACGAGCATTGCGCGATGCCCGTGAAAAAGCCGGTGTTTATATTCATTCCTTTTCAAGAGTAAATAATATGAAAATGCTTGAGGAAGAAATTATTTCCGTGGCGAGCGGTGTTTTGCGCGTGGTCGAAACGGCATATGAAGTTGTTCAACTTACCGACATGGACGGTTATTTAATTCGTGCAAAGGTAAAAGCTGATATTGATTCAGACGACGTGGAAAAATTTTTGCAAAAAGACGCCGAAGAAATTTCTAAAGTAGCCGCGCATGAAACCTTCCTTCGTGTGCAAGAAGAGGACGAAGATCAGAAAATCGAAACGCTCAAACGGGAATATCGGCAAGCTAAAACGCCTGAAGAGAAGGAAATTATAGCTAAGCAAATCGTTGAAGAGGAT
Source organism: uncultured Selenomonadaceae bacterium (assembly GCA_905236665.1). Classification (GTDB taxonomy): domain Bacteria; phylum Bacillota; class Negativicutes; order Selenomonadales; family Selenomonadaceae; genus Quinella. The sequence goes on from CAJONF010000098.1 coordinate 2,655, forward strand.
AAAGTTTTTCTGTCCAATTTGAAATTGCGCGAAGGTAACAAATATCGCGACGACGGCAACCATAAACAAGCGGCAAAACTTTTTGGCGAGGCAATAGAATTAAATCCTGAAAACGCCATGGCGTGGAACAATCGCGGCTGGGCTTATATCGAACAGAAAAAATATAAACAGGCAATAGCGGATTTTGACAGAGCGGCTCAGCTTAATCCAAATTCAGAATTGCCATACCTGGGACGCGGCTGGCTCTATCATCAAACAAAAGAATACGCGCTGGCAATTAACGAATATAACAAAGCCATAGAACTTAATCCTAAATATGCAAATGCTTGGAACAATCGCGGGGCGGCTAAATCGTGGCTAAATCAAATGCCCGCGGCAATTAAAGATTATGACAAGGCAATAGAACTTAAGCCCAATTACGTCAAAGCCTATGAAAATCGCGGAAAAGCTTGGCGTGCTCTGGGTAATACGGAAAAGGCAAATGCGGATTTTAAATATGCGTCCAAACTCACTCGTTCGCATGAGGGCGGCGATAAATTTATCGAAGAGGCTTTATCCCTTAGTGACAACGGCAAATATGATGAGGCGTTGGAACTTTTAAATCAAGCCGCTGAACTTTTTCCAGATAATCAATACGTGTTTGTTAATCGTGGCAACGTTTACAATAATTATTTCAGAGATTATGAAGCGGCAATAGCCGATTACAACAAGACAATAGAAATTAACGATAAATTTTCGTGGCCATATTTAAATCGTGCTATCGCTTATGGGCGGTTAAAACGTTGGGAAGAAGCCATTGCCGATTACGGTCGGGCGATTGAGCTGGATAAAAATTACGCCAGTGCTTACAATGGTCGGGCGTGGAGTTATTGTCAGATTAATAATTTCGAGGCGGCTTTGGTTGACGCGCAAAAAGCTTTGAAACTCAAACCGAACGAAGCAAATTTCTTTGATACGCGAGCCGGTGCATATATCGGCTTGAAACGCTACAAAGAAGCACTTGACGATTTAAACACGGCTATTAAACTTTCGCCTGAAGGTTGGCTTTACTACAATCGCGCTAAACTGTATAAATTAATGGGCGAAGAGGACAAAGCTAAAGCAGATTTCGCCAAAGCTAAAAAACTCGGCTACAGTGATACTGCCTAAGCCTAAATGCGGAGGTCTATACTACAGGACGATATTACGCCCTGTTTTTTTTTTTTATATTCCTGCTTAATGTCATATTAAAAATTTCTTTACAAGTTTAGATAAAATTTTGTATAATTTATTTTAAAGTAAGGAGGTGATAAATGGCAATGGTCACGATAAAAGATATAGCCAAAAAATTAAATGTGTCGTCTGCAACGGTATCGCTGGCTTTGAATAATCGACCAGGCGTGAACGAACAAACACGAGAAAATATTTTGTCTATTGCCCATGAATTAAATTATAAAGGCAATATTGGCGAAGAAAGAACTCTAAAACGCAAGGCACAAAAAAATTTGGGCACTCTTGGATTTTTAGTTTATAAACGTTATGGCAAAGTCATAACCGATTCGCAATTCTTCGCGGAATTAATTTCTGCCGTTGAGCGGGCGGCGCGTGAAAAAAATTACACCATACTTTTAACTTATTGCATAGGCGAGGAAGAAATTGCCGACACAATTAAACTTTTAAAAAGTTCAAATCTTGCTGGGCTTTTAATTTTAGGTACGGAACTTGCCGAAGCCGACGCCGAACTTTTTTACAAGCTGAATTTCCCCGCCGTGATTTTGGATTGCGATTTGCTCGGTTCCAAACTCGACACGGTGACAATTCACAATAAGGACGGAATTTGGCGCGCCATGAAACATCTTTATGAACAGGGACACCGCGAAATTGGTTACCTGCACAGCTCTTTTTTAATCAGAAATTTTGAGCAACGGCGGCTCGGTTATGAAATTTGTTCGGAAAAATTTTGCCTTAATAGAGATGAAATTCAACGGGGCTTTGCAGTGGAACCGACTATAGACGGAGCTTGCGCTAATGTCTGTGAACTCATTAAACAGGGCATAAAATTTCCTTCCGCGCTTATCGCTGATAACGATTTAATCGCGCTCGGAGCAATGAAAGCCTTTGCTCAATTTGGAATAAAAGTCCCCGATGACATTTCAATAATCGGCTTTGACAATATCCCGATGACTGCGGTTGTTGAGCCGCAATTAACCTCGATAGACGTTCCTTGCGACGCGCTGGGCACTTTGGCAATCAAGCAAATTTTGTGGCGTAAAAAAAATCCCAATGCTATTCCGATAAAAATTTCTGTCAACACCGAATTAAAAATCCGTTCAAGCGTAAAAGAATTTAAACCCACTTAATTTTTATCAAAAATCTTGACTTTAAAGCTTAAAATGATTATGATTTTAGCGTAACTTTAAAGATGTTTTAGATTTTTTGGCAGGAGGTTAGTCGAATGTCAAAATACGTAATGGGGATTGATCAGAGCACACAGGGCACGAAAATTATTTTGTTTGATTCGGGCGGAAAAGTTGCCTTTCAAGCTACAAAATCTCACAAACAATTCATCAATGACAAAGGCTGGGTAGAACACGATCCCGAAGAAATTTGGCACAACGTCAAACTTTTGGCGCGTGAAATTACGCAAGATAACGGTATTTCAGCTCGTGACATCGTGGCAATCGGAATCAGCAACCAACGCGAAACCGCGCTTGCGTGGAATAAAACGACCGGCAAAAGCATTTATCCGGCTATCGTCTGGCAATGCGCTCGCGGAGCGGCTATCTGTGACGAACTCGAAGCACGCGGTTTGAAAAATCTTGTCAAAGAAAATACCGGTTTAATTTTGTCGCCGTATTTTTCCGCCGCAAAACTCGCGTGGATTATGCGCAATGTTCCTGAAGCGCAAAAATTAGCGGACGAAAAAAATCTATGCATGGGTACGGTTGACAGCTGGCTGATTCACAAAATGACCGGCGGCGAAATTTTTAAAACTGATTATTCAAATGCCTCAAGGACGCAACTTTTTAATATTAAAACTCTTGAATGGGACGCAGATATTTGCGCCGCCTTTAATATTCCCGTCAGCGCGTTACCGGAAGTAACCTTTTCTGATAGTCTATTCGGTCGGACGAAGATTGACGGGATTTTTGATGTAGAAGTTCCGATTTGGGCTATGCTCGGCGATTCACACGCGGCACTTTTCGGACAAGGCAGCCACTCCGCCGGCAAAGCTAAAGCAACTTACGGGACAGGCTCTTCAATCATGCTAAACACCGGCGGAAATTTAGTTAAAACTGAACAGGGTTTAGCTACGACAATCGCTTGGGGCATGAATAAAAAAATTTCTTATGCGCTGGAAGGAAATATCAACTATACCGGAGCAAGTATCACCTGGCTAAAGGACGATTTGAAACTAATCGAATCAGCCGCCGAAACTGAAATGCTTGCTCGTCAAGCCAATCCCGCTGATAAATCTTACTTCGTGCCGGCGTTTACGGGTCTTGGTGCGCCTTATTACGATAACGACGCCACGGGAATATTCAGCGGAATAACTCGCGTTACGGGTAAAAATGAAATGGTTCGTGCTGTGGTTGATAGCATTGCTTACCAAATTTACGACGTGATTAACTTAATGGAAAAAGTTTCTGGCGGCGAACTTGTTAATTTAAAAGTTGACGGCGGTCCAACTCGAAATGCCTATTTAATGCAGTTTCAATCGGACATTTTAAATAAACCTGTCGAAGTCCCGCCAATAGCTGAACTTTCTGCCATGGGTGCGGCTTATTGCGCGGGTATTTCTGCAGGTTTTTATGATAAGGAAAAGATTTTCGGCGGGCTGTCTTGGAAAAATTATTCTCCAAACATGGACGCTACTAAACGCGCAAAACTTTTAAAAGGGTGGTCAAACGCTATTAAAAAAGCTATGAGCAAAATTTAAATTTTTAGGAGGTTTAATGAAATGCCGAGAATTAAATTAGGTTATGCGCCGACGCGCCGCAGTATTTTTAGTGCACCCGACGCAATTAAGTATCGCGGTTTGACGAAAGATCGCCTTAACGAGCTGGGGATTGATTTTGTTGACATTGACGACATAAACGCGGAAGGTTTGCTTTATGACGAGAATGATCGCTTGAAAATTCTCGAAAAGTTCAAGGCGGAAGGTATCGACGGGCTGTTTTTCCCGCATTGCAATTTCGGTACCGAATACGTTTGCGCCCGATTGGCTCGCGATATGAATTTGCCCGTTCTGCTTTGGGGACCGCTTGACGAACGCCCCGATGAAAATGGCGTGAGACTTCGCGACACTCAATGCGGGCTGTTCGCTACGGGCAAAGTTATGCGCCGTTTTAGGGTGCCTTTTACATACATGACGAATTGCCGCCTGAATGATCCGGTTTTTGAGCGCGGACTTAGAGATTTTATTGCGGTGTGCAACGTTGTTAAAACGTTTAGAAATATTCGGATTTTGCAGATTGGTCCGCGCCCGTTTGATTTTTGGTCGACGATGTGCAATGAGGGCGAACTTTTGGAAAAATTTAACGTGCAACTTTCGCCGATTCCCTTGCCCGAACTCACCAAAGAAGTTAGATTGGCTAAAGAGGAAGGCACCGAAGTTCAAAAGACGATTGAATATATCCGCGCAAATATGGAAGTTCTAATTAAAGATGAGCAGTTGGAGAATGTAGCCGCGTTGAAAGTTGCGATGGCTAAACTTGTCGAAAAGTACGGTTGCAAGGCGGCGGCGATTCAGTGCTGGAACGCATTGCAGGACGAACTTGGGATTATGCCTTGTGCGGCAAA
>CAJONF010000099.1 GCA_905236665.1 uncultured Selenomonadaceae bacterium
AGATGTGAGCGATTTTGTTCATCAAATGATGGGCGAGCCGGTCGACAGCAAAAAAGGATTGAAAAAAATTCGTGACGCGGGCATTGATACCAATTCAAAGGCGTATGAAGTGGTAATTTCAGACATGACGGCGCGAGCGGGAGCCGGAATTGCGTACACAAACCCGCAAGCTATTAAAAATCGCATGATGAATTACGACAAAGACGGAAATTTCATTGATCCGGCTATTAAATACGGCGCGAAGTCTAACGGCAAAATTTTTATCGAATAGAAATATAAAAAATCCCTTCGGCGGAAAGTCGGAGGGATTTTTAGTTTGATATACGAAAATTTTTATCTGTTTAGCAGATTTGCGACGCGTTCAACGATTTTTTCTGCCAGTTCAGCCTTGCTCATTTTGGCGAAGTTCTCAACTTCACCGCCGCGCCAAATAATCGACGCAATGTTTGTAGCCACGCCGAAGCCCGCGCCTTCAGCTGTCACGTCGTTGGCAACAATGAAGTCCAAATTCTTTTCAACGAGCTTTTTATTGGCGTAATCCAAAATATTTTGAGTTTCTGCCGCGAATCCGACGAGCACTTGAGATTTTTTTAAAGTTCCGAGTTCTTTTAGTATATCGGGATTTTTCACAAGCTCCAACGTCAAAGTTTCAGCAGATTTTTTTATTTTCTGCGCGGCGGGATTTTTAACATGATAATCAGCCACGGCGGCGGACATAATCACGGCGTCAACGGAATCAAATTCACTAAGGACAGCTCCGCGCATTTCGACAGCGGATTCAACTTTGACGAATTTTAAATTTTGCGGCGGCTCCAGTTCACTTTTGCCGGAAATTAAAACGACTTGTGCACCCGCGCTGACTGCCGCCTTTGCAATTTCGTAGCCCATGCGCCCGCTTGATCTGTTGCCGATGTATCGAACGGGATCTATTGCCTCGACGGTACCGCCCGCCGTCACGAGAATTTTTTTGCCGTGTAAAATTTTAGACGCAAAAATTTTTTCGACTGCCGCGCAGATTTCCACAGGTTCAGGCAAGCGACCTTTGCCGCTGGTGCCGCAAGCTAAATTTCCTGTTGCGGGTTCCAAAATTTTTATGCCGCGTGACTTGAGGATTTTTAAATTTTCCTGCGTGGCAGGATTTTCAAACATTTTAGTATTCATTGCCGGCGCGATTAAAATTTTTTTGTCGAAAGCTAAAATCGTCGTCGTTAGCAGGTCGTCGGCTATCCCGTGCGCCATTTTTGCCAGAAAATTTGCGGTGGCGGGTGCAATTAAAATCACGTCAGCAAAATCGGCAAGCGCAATGTGAGCAACATGAAAATTCGCCGCATCCCCGAACATTTCCACGGACACGGCGTTACCAGTAATTTCTTGAAAAGTTCTCGGTGAAACAAATTCGGTAGCATTGCGCGTCATCATCACGCGAACATTTGCTCCGGATTTTTTCAAGCGGCTTGCCACTTCGACGACCTTATAAGCCGCGATTCCGCCCGTCACACCGATTAAAATATTTTTGTCAAGCATAGTTTAATCCTTTATCGCGTAAGTAATTTTACCAGCGTTGATTTCTTCCATAGCATTGGTCACAAATTTATTTGCGCGATTTTCCACGCGGCAGGGTGCGCCGCTCAAAAGTTCGCGGGCGCGTTTGCTAGCAAGCACAACCAGAGCATAGCGGCTGTGTGTCTGCTCAAGCAATGAATCCGTCGAAGGATTTACCATGCTCGGAACATCTTCTTTAAGTTTCATTCAAAAAATCTCCCTTGAAATTAAATTTGTCAAAGTTTCTGGCGACTTTTAAGCGTTCCGCCGTCAAAATGGATTTTATCTGCGCGACGGCATTGTCAACCGTGTCATTAACGACAACATAATCATATTCCAGCCCGATTTTAATTTCAGCCACAGCATTTGCCAAGCGTCGTGATAAAGATTCGGGCGTTTCAGTGCCGCGACCTTCGATTCGGCGTTTAAGTTCCTCCAAACTCGGCGGCAGAAGGAAAATATAAACACCTTCCGGACATTTTTTCTTGACATTGAGCGCACCTTGCACGTCAATTTCTAAAAGGATATCTTCGCCGCGATTGAGCCGCTCTTCGATTTTATTTAGCGGTGTACCATAAAAATTCCCGTAAACCTCGGCGAACTCCAGAAATTTTTCTTCAGCAATCCACGCTTTAAAATCTTCGCGGCTGAGAAAATAATATTCCTTGCCGTCAATTTCGCCGGGACGCGGGGCGCGTGTCGTTGCGGAAACAGAATAAGCGATGCCGGGCAAGTCGTCTAAAATTTTTTTACAGACCGTCCCCTTGCCCGTGCCACTCGCTCCAGAAACTACGATTAGTAAACCACGTTTCATCTAAAATTCTCCCGCGTAAACCTTTTCAGCCGCGCCCGTCATAAA
>CAJONF010000100.1 GCA_905236665.1 uncultured Selenomonadaceae bacterium
CTTTTGGCTAAGTTGCACCCCGTTGAAGCAGATTTAGTCGTTGGCGTCCCTGAAAGCGGCAATATGGCGGCAGTCGGCTATTCTATGGCGTCGGGGATTCCTTATGGCATTGCTTTTACTAAAAATACTTACGTCGGCAGAACTTTTATTAAGCCGCAACAGTCAAGCCGTATGCAAAGCGTCAAAGTCAAACTCAATGTCCTGCGCGATGTGGTTAGGGATAAACGCTTGATTATGATTGACGATTCGATTGTTCGCGGCACCACCAGCAATCAGATTGTCACCATGCTAAAAGAGGCGGGCGCGGCTGAAGTTCATGTGCGCGTTTCAAGTCCGCCTTTTTGCCACCCGTGCTATTTCGGCATTGATATTCCCAGCGAAGAACAATTAATCGCGCATAATCGTTCCGTCGAAGAAATTTGTAAAAAAATCGGCGCGGATTCTCTGGGCTATCTGCCGCTTGAAGGTCTTTATGAAATGGCGGGCGGTCGAAGAATTTGCACGGCTTGTTTCAGCGGAAATTATCCCATTGCCCCGCCAGATGAAGATATTCGCGGTGAATACTTGAGATAATAATTTAATCCTGTCATGCGGCAGGATTTTTTTTTTACGCGGAAAATTTACACGTTAAAAATCTTTAGCCAAATTGGAAGGAGAGGTTAATATGCCGTCAATCAAAAAAGAAATTTTCGGCGAAGGTTCCCTTTGGACACTGCGCAATACGAAAGGTAACGAACTTAAGGTCACGGACTTGGGAGCGCGTGTCGTGTCGATGAGATTTCGCGACAAGAATTTTAAAAATCTTTTCCTGTTCAAAGATGACGCGGCGGCAGGCACAGTGCTTGTCGACGGTAGCACGGACTTTGCTAAAATTATTTGGCAGGGTGAACAAACTTCCGAAGGTGCAAAATTTTCTGCTAAACTCGGCGAAAAGGAAGTTTCTGTAATCTACAGTCTCTCCAACGACAACGAGATTAGTGTTCGTTATGAGGCGGCAGGCATTGCAGATATTTCTACGCAAATGACATTCAGCGCGGCGGCTCTGCCCGATATTGATTTCCGTGCTTGCGAAAAGGGCGCGGCGTGGGAAAAAATTGCTGAAGAAAAAATTTATCCTGTAACCGAACCGGCAGAAGTAATGATGGAAGTCGGTATGTTCGGCTATGATATCGGTTGCCCGATTGATTATCTCGACGGTGGTTTGAAAAATGCGGCTAATCTTTTCTGCGATGCGGCTAGTGTTGAAATTATTGCTTATGCGACGCAAAATAAAGTTCACGCCAAAGCAGTTGACGGCGGTTTTGCACTTTGGACAAGCGGCACAGACGCAATCGACGGAAAAATTAAATCGCAGACCGTTTATATGGTAAAAAATAGGAAGTGATACTTTGAATATTCATGAATATCAAAGCAAGGCAATCCTGCGCGGCTATGGTGTAAATGTCCCGGACGGCGGCGCGGCGTTCAGTGTTGAAGAGGCTGTTAAACAGGCGCAAACTCTCGGCGCGGACGTTACTGTTGTCAAAGCGCAAATTCACGCGGGCGGTCGCGGTAAAGCTGGCGGCGTTAAGCTCGCTAAAAATCTCGATGAAGTTCGCCAATATGCTCAAGAACTCCTCGGCAAAACTCTCGTCACACACCAGACTGGTCCCGACGGAAAAGTTGTCAAACGTTTGCTGATTGAGGCAGGCTCGAATATTAAAAAAGAATATTATCTTAGCTTCGTCGTCGATAGACAAACTGCACGCGTGGTGATGATGGGTTCGGAGGAAGGCGGCGTCGATATCGAAAAAGTTGCTGCTGAATCGCCGGAAAAAATCGTAAAGGAATATATCGATCCGGCAATCGGGCTGGCACCGTTCCAAGCCACGCGCATGGCTTATAAAATGCATTTTCCAAAAGAAACTATCCGCCAAGTTACAAAGCTGATGATTAATTTGCACCACACATTCGTTAAAAAAGATTGTTCGCTCGCTGAAATTAATCCGCTCGTTGTCACGCAGGAAAATGACGTCGTGGCACTAGATGCTAAGCTGAACTTCGACGACAGCGGACTTTATCGCCACCCCGATATTGAATCCCTGCGCGATGAGGCTGAAGAAGATCCAAAAGAACTTCGTGCGTCAAAACTCGGCTTGAATTATGTAAATCTCGGCGGAAATGTCGCTTGCATGGTAAATGGCGCGGGTTTGGCTATGGCTACCGTTGACATTTTGAAACATTTCGGCGGCGAACCGGCTAATTTCCTTGATGTCGGCGGAGATTCCACGCCTGAAAAAATTGCGGAAGCTTTCCAAATAATGCTGGATAGCGGGCAAGCTAAAGGAATTTTTGTAAATATCTTCGGCGGCATAAATAAATGTGATCTCGTCGCTCAAGGTATTGTTGACGCGGCAAAAATCATCTCGCAAGACGGCAAATCCCTGCCTGTACCCGTTGTTGTCCGCTTGGAAGGTACCAACGTCGAACGCGGCAGACAAATTCTTAAAGATTCGCCCGTTGCTAACGTAATTATGGCTGAAACTATGGAGGGCGGTGCAGAAGAAATCGTTCGCCTTGTCAAAGGTGATTCTCATGCCTGAAACTCAAATTCGATAGACGACTAGATAATATATACCATTTCTTGTAAGGGGCATTATTGATTTGCAGGAAAAAATTTATCCTTCCCGAAAAATTTGGGAGGGATTTTTTATTACGCGAGGTGAATTGACTTGAGATTGACAATCGACCAGGCTTTGAAAATTTTTTCTGATGGCGA
>CAJONF010000101.1 GCA_905236665.1 uncultured Selenomonadaceae bacterium
CCGCCTGAAGGTGTCCCGCGAGACATTGAACCTTATGTGCCGACTGAACCGCCTGAAGGTGTCCCGCGAGACATTGAACCTTATGTGCCGACTGAACCGCCTGAAGGTGTCCCGCGCGATATTGAACCTTATGTGCCGACTGAACCGCAACCTTCTGAACCTACACAACCTACACAGCCGATAACACCGCCGGTTATTACGGAACCGTTGCCTACCGAAGAAACCGAAGGACTAGAATTTTTAGTTTACAATGAAAATGGCGTAATGGCATTCGCGATAATCGCTGATCACGAAAAATATCAAGTGCGCCCGCTCTTGGCAAAAAATAAAATCCCCGGCTTAGCTACAGTTTCGCAGATGAATTCGCCATACGCAATCGCCACGATTAACGCCAGCTACTTCGCCGGCAATGGAGTTATTCTAGGCAATACAAGGATTGACGGTTTGACGGCTGGCACGACATATTTTATCCGCTCAGCTGTTGGCATACGCGAGGACGGCACTACGATTTTTGCGCGGCAGAGTTATCGCGGCGTCCTGCAATTCAATGGCGAGGAAATTATTGTTGACGGCGTGAACTGCGAACGAAATGCAAATACCGTTGTCCTCTATAATGTGTGGAACGGAGCAACGACTCGAACAAATAATTTCGGCGTAGAAATTGTCGTGCAGAACGGAATAGTTACAGAAATTTTTCGTGACAAGGGCAATAATCAAATTCCCCGCGACGGATTTATAATCAGTGCACACGGTACCGCAGCAGAAAATTTTAAGGGCGTTTACGTCGGCGACACGATAATTTTTGAAGAAGATTACATAAACGTTGAACACGGCGCAGATTTTAACGAAGCAATTCACATTGTCGGCGCAGGTCCCACGCTGGTTAAGGACGGAAAAATTTACGTGACGGCAGACGCGGAGCAATTCCCTGCAGATATTCGAGTCGGTCGTGCACCGCGGTCAGCATTCGGCATCACTCAATACGGCGATTATATTTTTGCAGTCGTGGACGGTCGGCAAGCTCACAGTAAAGGTTGCACGCTGACAGAATGGGCGCGGATTCTTAAAAATAATTTCGGCGCGGTTGAAGCTATTAATTTGGACGGCGGCGGATCATCTGAATTAATCTTTAAAGGACAACTCGTCAACAGTCCCAGCGACGGCAAGGAACGCTTTATCGGTGACGTGCTGACGATTACTCCAAAATAAGACTTATCCCCTGTACCTTTAATTCCGTTGACGATTTCGGCAAAATGATTTATTATGTTCGATAATTAACTATTGATTAAAAGTTTTTTGCTTTCCTGAATGGAGTTGAAAGACTTGCGAAGATTCTTTACAAAATTATTTTTAATAACCATGCTGGTATTATTCGTAGCGGCGCATTCAGCTTTTGCCATGCCGGAAGTTTTACCCTTCGACCAACTAAAGAGTGGCATGACGGGCAAAGCTTATACTGTCGTTGACGGTTCGGGCAAAATCGAAAATTTCGACGTTGAGATTATCGGCTTGACAAACGAAGGTAAAGGCTCCAACCGAATGATTATCGCGCAGACTTCCGGCGAAGTTATAAGGCGCACGGGCGGTATCCTGCAGGGCATGAGCGGCAGTCCCGTTTACATTGACGGCAAATTAATCGGTGCACTTTCTGCCACGCTAAAGGAAATGGATCCGTACACAGCTTTTATCACGCCGATTGAAAGTATGCTGGAACTATGGACGCTCCCCGATCCTAAAGCGCAGGTTAATTTCTTTAAGGTTGCCAAGATTGAAGAAGAAAAGAAATCTGACGAACCGGAAAACATTGAGTCGGAAGATAAAGCCGCGTTAACAGATGAACCTGCTGATGTTGATAAACCTGCTGATATTGATGAATCTATTGACGAAGAAATTACAGACGAATTGCAACCGGAAGAAGTTAGCGCGTTGTATTTGAGCGGATTCGATTCTAGCGGTGTGAAATTTCTTCAACGTGAACTCGGCTGGAAAAATTTACAGGCGTCCCCCACGGCAGCTGAACGCGGGCTGGATTTAAATGCAAAGCTGGAACCTGGCTCGGCTCTGGGCGTGGCGATTATTTATGGTGATTTTTCGCTGGGTGCAACGGGCACTGTTACTGCTGTGGATGGCAAGAGAGTTTTGGCTTTTGGTCACTCGTTCACGCATTCCGGCAATGTAAATTATTTCATGACGGAAGCATCTGTTATCAGCTCTGTTAGCGGCGTCAATGGCAATGGCGTCAAACTCGCGGGCATTGGGCATATCATCGGGCGAATCAATCAAGATCGCGATTCGGGGATTGCCGGCATTTTGGGAACTTTCCCAGCTGTCGTACCAATCACAGTAACTATAAAAGATAATGCCTTAGCTAAAGAAGAAACTTATAACGCGACGATTGCTTATAATGAAAATCTCGTCCCGAAACTCGGCGCGGCTGTAGCTTATACTGCGCTAAGCAAAATGGCTGACACGCTGGCAGAAAGCACTGTCGACGTTGATTTCAGCATCAAGACAGATTCTGTTGCCGGTGGCGAATTGGCGCGTAAAAATATGTTTTATAATCCTTCAGACGTCGGACAAGTCGCTGTTATGGAACTCATGCAAGCTCTTAATCTCATCTGCTCAAATACTACGCAGGAATCAAATATTTTCGGCGTGAACGTTAACATTTCTTTTGAGACAGAGCGGCGCACAGCGTCAATCGTTTCCATTACACCCGACAAGAAAAAAGTTAAACCTGGAGAGACTGTTAATCTTACTGTCGAGTTGCAACCCTATCGTAAACCGACTGAAAAAGTTATTATGCCATATACCGTTCCTTTGACAGCGCGGCAGGGAAATTTATCGTTGGAAATTCACGGCGGCGCGCTCATTCCCGTCACTCAAGCTATGGCAAATTCCGGACTCATTACGGCGGATTCAAACAAAAGTTATGAAGATAAAATTAAAGATTTCCTCAAAACTGGCAAAAATAATCAGCTTGTCATAGAAATTGGCGCGACGGGCGAAACTAAAACTGATAAAGATATTCGCAGGGAAATCGCTCAAGCTAAAAAATTGCAAGCCAAGCTGAAAAAGGAAGGTAAAACTTCGGCGCGGACGGATAACAAGGTTGACACGAACTATATAATTGATAACGTTATGCGCACGACCTTAAGCGTTGAGAAAGTTTGACGCGAAGGAGGATTGAAAATTTGGAGAGACTGATAATAAAAGGCGGCAACCGATTGAGCGGCACCGTGAGAATTAGCGGCGCAAAAAATGCTGTACTCCCTGTCATTGCGGCGACGCTTCTCGGTCAAGACAGGGAAACTTGTTTAGATGAGGTACCAAATCTTGATGACGTTCGCACAATCAGCGAAGTTTTGCGGACTCTTGGCGTTAATGTTCGCCATGAACCGGATAAAAGCCAACTCTTTGTCGACGCCACGTCAATTAAAAATATAACTGCGCCCTATGATTTAGTTCGTAAAATGCGGGCGTCTTTCTTGATAATGGGTCCTCTGCTTGCACGTTTGGGCGAGGCTAAAATTTCTTTACCTGGCGGCTGTGCTATTGGCACTCGTCCGATTGATTTGCATTTAAAAGGTTTCGAGGCTCTCGGTGCAAAAATTTCTATAGGTCATGGGTACATTGAGGCAACTGCTCCCGACGGCTTGAAGGGCGCGCAGATTTATCTGGATTTTCCCAGCGTCGGTGCTACGGAAAATATTTTAATGGCGGCGTCTATGGCTCAAGGTCAAACGGTTATCGAAAATCCCGCGCAGGAACCGGAAATTGTCGACTTGGCAAATTATCTGAATATCATGGGAGCAAAAATCCGCGGCGCAGGTACAAACGTTATAAAAGTTGAGGGTACAAAAAAATTAATCGCCCGCGACTATACGATAATCCCCGACCGAATCGAGGCAGGAACTTATATGATTGCCGCCGCAATGACGCTCGGCGACGTTTACATTGCTAATGCTATCAGCGAACATTTAAAGCCCGTCATCGCCAAATTAAAAGAAGCCGGCGTTAAAGTTATCGAGGACGTGGACGGAATTCGCGTTATCTGCGACAAAAGACCGCGTGCCGTTGACATAAAAACTTTACCCTATCCCGGTTTCCCAACCGATATGCAGGCGCAGTTTATGGCAATGCTTACAATTTCCGAAGGAATCAGCATGGTTACTGAAACTGTCTTTGAAAATCGTTTTATGCACGTTGACGAATTGCGGCGCATGGGTGCACGAATCAAAATTGACGGGCGGACTTCCGTCGTCGAAGGGCAAACGAAATTAACCGGCTGTCAAGTCAAAGCTACCGATTTGCGGGCGGGCGCGGCTATCGTTTTGGCGGCTCTCGTTGCTGAAGGTGAAACTCAAGTAGGATATATCCACCACATCGACCGCGGCTATGATAACTTGGTTCAAAAGCTCGTGAGCTTGGGTGCAGATATAAAACGCGTTGACAGATGATATAAAAATGAAAACAAAATAAAATCTCCCGCCGTTCTTCGACGGGAGATAATTTTTTGTCGTTTTTGTTTTAGTAATTTCACGCGGCATTATCCTCTTTCAAAACATAGCGCATATACATCGGAATTTTTTCAATCGTCTTGTCCAAGCGGGGATTTTTACGCCAGAGATTGAATTTATGCAATTCAGATTCTGAACGCCCGCTCTTGAAAAATTGATACACACCTTTTGAAAAATCTTGCGTGAACAGATAATACCGCTTACCATTTGAGATAAGATAGAAGTGAAGTTTTTCGTTTAACTTGTTCACTGTTATCTTATTTTTCATAAGACATTCCTCCTAATGAAATATTGCTGAAAATTTTTCTTCGCTATTTTAATCGAAATTTTTGCGCTTGTCCATAAGTGAAAATCAAATTTAATGAAAAAATAATGATTCTCTAATCTACTTCTATAACGGCAACAAAAAACCGCTCGATTTGTGAGCGGCTTTTTAATTTAGAAAAGTTTTAAACTTCAACGATAATTGGCAGAATCATGGGACGGCGGCGGGTTTGCTCGAATAAGAATTGAGCCAGCGCGTCACGAATGTTTAACTTGATTGTCATCCAATCGGAAATTTGATCTTCCCTGCAGCGTCTGAGAATGTGGAAAACGCGATTCCTTGCGTCGTCCATTAATCGTTCGGATTCACGGACATAAACAAAGCCGCGAGACACGATATCCGGTCCTGAGATAATTCTGCCGGAGGCGCGGTTCATTGTCACAACGACGATTAAAATTCCGTCCTGCGAAAGTTGCTTTCTGTCACGCAAAACGATATTTCCCACGTCGCCGACGCCCAATCCGTCGACCATGATAACACCGGCGTTTACATGACCGGCGATTTTTCCGCTGTCGCGAGTGAGTTCGATTACTGCGCCATTTTCACCGACCAAAATATTTTCACGATTCATGCCAAGTTCTTCAGCAAGTTTGGCGTGCGAAAAGAGGTGATGAAGTTCGCCGTGAACGGGCATAAAAAATTTTGGTTTAACTAGGTTATGAATCAAGCGCAATTCGTCGCGAGCGGCGTGTCCTGAAACGTGGATACCGTCTTCGCGGCGGTGAATTACATTTGCACCGAGCCTTAAGAGATTATCCACGGTTTTAGCAACGAGTTTTTCATTGCCTGGAATTGGCGTGGCAGAAATAATTACAGTGTCGCCGGGGATAATGTCAACTTGCCTGTGATCGCTCATTGCCATACGGGTTAACGCGCTCATGGGTTCACCCTGACTGCCCGTGGTTATAATTACAATTTTATTTGCGGGATAATTTCTGATATCTTCAACGTCAATGATAGTTCCTTCGGGCGCGTGAATATAGCCGAGTTCAAGGGAAATAGCAACGACATTAACCATACTGCGTCCCAAGATAGCCACGCGCCGCCGATAGCGAATTGCTGTATCAATCGCCTGTTGGATTCTGTGAACGTTTGATGAAAAAGTTGCAACGATAATTCTGCCCGTGGCGTTTTGAAAAACGCGATTAAATGCCGCGCCGACTGTCCGTTCGCTGGGTGTGTGACCTTCCTTTTCTGAATTTGTAGAATCCGCCATTAAAAGCAAGACGCCGCGTGCTCCCAAATCTGCAAAGCGGCGGAAGTCCGTCATTTTTCCGTCAATCGGTGTATAATCAAGTTTAAAGTCGCCCGTATGAACGATCATGCCGACGGGCGTTTTTATCGATAAGCCGACAGAATCGGGGATAGAATGATTCACACGGATAAAACCGATACTAAAACAGCCGACCATTACAATTTCGCCGCTGGAAACTGCACGCATATTTTTACATTCTACGCCGTCTTCCTTAAGCCGCCCCGTCAAAATTCCTAACGTCAATCTCGTGCCATAAACAGGGACAGAAAGTTTTTTTAAAATGTAAGGCAAAGCTCCAATGTGGTCTTCGTGTCCGTGAGTTAGGATTATTGCCTTGAGACAGTTTTTATTTTCAAGAACGTAAGAAATATCCGGAATAACTAAATCAATGCCGAGCATATCATTTTCGGGGAACATTAACCCCGCGTCGATCATAATCATTTCGTCGCCGTAGCGGATTATTGTCATATTTTTGCCGATCTCGCCCAAGCCGCCCAGCGGAATAATTTTTAATTTATTTTCTCCTCTTTGGTCACTTCTCAAATAAGATCTCCTCCCTTTTAATAATTGTTTTTCCGAACTCTCAACGCTTGTGGCATTGTATCAAATAGATAAAGTCAATGCAATTATTTGTACTAAAAAAGGGATTATCTCTAATCCCCGTATTATTTCAATCGCGATTTTTCATGCGAATAACTGTAATTTTCGGCTCGGAACCTTTTTCTAATTCCATAACCATGAACGAGCCTCGGGTATCATCACGTGGACGAGACGCGCTACCCGGATTTAAAATGATTGGCGGCCCCATGAGATATTCAACGATGTGTGTATGTCCGTAAACCGCAATATCTGCGTTTTGTGACTCCGCCGCCTCCATAATATATTCTTGGGTATATCTCACGCCGTAATTGTGACCGTGCGTGATAAAAATTCTGTGGTCTGCAATGTCAATAATTTTTTCGTATAAAATATTTGGTGTCGGCCAATCGCAGTTACCTGCTACGCCATGAACCGGAACATCAACTAATGATTGCAAATACTCTGCATCGGGCGTGCAGTCGCCCATATGGAGCCACATATCCATATTTTGCGCGATACTCACTGCTTGATCAATCGCCGACCAATTTCCGTGAGTGTCGCTTATAAGTCCAATTTTCACGGCAAGTGCCGCGCTGTAGGGAGCGCGACTCCCCCCTTTCGTAACTCATGAAAATTTTTCTCGTAACTTCAACGCCATCTCCTTTAAAGCCGCGCCACGATGGCTGATTAAATTTTTTTCGTCGACAGAAAGTTGCGCCATAGTTTTTTTATCGTCAATATAAAAATACGGATCATAACCAAAACCGCCGGTTCCGCGTGCTACAGTTTTAATTTTGCCGAAAATCTTGCCTTCCGTTAAAATTTCTGCGCCGTCGATATCGATAAAAGCCAATGCACAACGATAATCCGCCAAAGATTCTTCCACGCCGATTTTTTTTAGTTCGTCAAGAAGTTTTTGATTATTCGTGGCGTCATCAGCGTGATAGCCGGCGAATCGCGCAGAATAAACACCTGGTAAACCGTTCAGCGCGTCGACTTCAAGTCCTGAGTCATCAGCTAGACAAGCTAAACCGGTTTGTTCGCGGAAAAATTTTGCTTTTATCAGCGCGTTCTCTTCAAAAGTTGCTCCGTCTTCCACAGCATCTGGCATTTTTTCAAAATCAGCAAGCGATAAAATTTCCAGCGGCAGATTTTTGAGGACAAGGCGCATTTCTTTGACTTTATCCAAATTCTTCGACGCGAGTACAATTTTTTTCAAAAGCCCTTCCTCCTTTTAATCGTAAAAAATATTTGGCGGACGTTAAAAATTTTTAACCGATTCTTCCCACGCGCCAAACAAGTTCTCTGCCGAGCGCGTCCTTTTGAATTGAAATTAATTCGTCAATGCCGCGCCGTGCCAAATCTAAAAGTTCGTCCAGCTGTGCACGGGTAAAAGATTTTTTTTCGGCGGTTATCTGCACTTCGACGAGTTCACCCGCGCCAGTCATCACAACGTTACAATCCGCCAGAGCTGCTGAATCTTCTTCGTAGCACAGGTCAAGAATTTTTTCTCCGTCGTTTGAAATGCCAGCTGAAATTGCCGCGACAAAATCTTTAACAGGGAAGACATCGCCGACAGTGTAAATCGTCTCACAAGCTTCAACCAGCGCGATAAATGCTCCGGTTATTGACGCCGTGCGCGTGCCACCGTCCGCCTGAATAACATCGCAGTCAATCGTTATCGTTCGTTCACCAATCGCAGATAAATCCGTCACCGCTCGCAATGCCCGCCCTATCAGCCGCTGAATTTCCATTGTCCTGCCGTTAGATTTCGTATTTGCTCGTTCACGCGAAATTCTTTCAGCCGCCGCGCCAGGTAACATAGAATATTCCGCCGTGAGCCAGCCCGTGCCTGTACCTTTTAAAAAGTGCGGAACTCTATCTTCAATCGTCGCCGCGCAGATAATTTTTGTATTGCCGACCTCAATCAGTGCTGAACCTGCCGGAAATTTTTGTGCACCGCGTTGCAAAATAACTTCGCGCATTTCGTCCGCCCGCCGTCTATCTGTTCTCAAGTTGTCACCTCCCCCCGTGCTCATGAAACAGTCTTGTACATTTTACACAAAAAATTTTTTCGCCGCAACATTTTACCCAAATTTTATCAGTCGCCACAACCACAAAAAAAAAATAGACGAGTTATTAACTCGCCCATATTAAATATTTTGGTAAACAGATTTTTATTTGGTTAATTGTTTTTGACCGACGGTGTAGGTTGAGCCGTTGATTTTAATTTGATCGTTGAGTGCAACGTCTTCAAAAATAATTTTGCCGCCGCCATTAATAGTCAAAGTGAGATTGCCACTCTTCGCGCTGAACGATGATTTTTTGAATGTGCCGCCCAAAATTTGTAATTCGTCACCTTCCGCGAAGTTATAATCTGAAATTTTATCGTTGCCTTCTTTAATTTTGTAGATAAAAGTATCTGCGCCTGCGCCGCCGATGAGCGTATCATTACCTTTGCCGCCCCACAAGCTGTCATTACCCGCGTCGCCGGAAATTTTATCGTTTTTAGTGCCGCCGACGATTGAATTGTTTTCACTGTTGCCGGTGAGCGTAACTTTCTTAGTCAAGTCAGAAGCGTCCGCGTTGATAATGCCGCTATTTAAACTGAAATCTTTATCGGAAGCAGAAGTCAACGTCACAGAGAATTTGCCCGCGTCATAAATTTCTCCGCCGCTGATAATTTTTTCCACGCCATTAGCAATAAAAGTTATGTCCGTGTCCACGTTTTTAATCGTCAAGGATTTTTTGCCGACTTTGAGAATGGCATCATCTTTTTTGCGCGAAAAATCGCTGATAGTATCACTGTCGAGAGAAATTTTATCGCCCGCGCCGTAATTTTGAACCACGTCATTTCCGATACCGTCATAAACAAAAATATCTGCGCCATCACCGCCGGTTAAAGTGTCATTTCCTTTGCCGCCCAAAAGTGTGGAACCATGTGCGCCCGCGATAAGCGAATTATTTTTTTCATTGCCGGTGATTTTAACTGAATCGCTAGCAAATTCGCCGCTCACCGTAACCATTTTGCCGGTTGCCGTGTAATTATTTTTATCAGAGGCGAGCGTCACTGCTGTTTTCTCATGATTTAAAATTCCGTCCGCCGTGAATATTTTTGCTTTGTTTTCGCCAACGAAATTAATTTCTGCGCCCGCGCCATTTGCTATCGTCAAGCTGTCGGAACCGTAGCCAAGAACTAAATCATTGCCGCTGACTTTGTAGCCAGTAAGATCAGAACTAACGCTAATTTTGTCGTTTTTGGCGTTATAGTCGGAAATGGTATCGTTGCCGCCGCTGAAAATAAAAATATCTTTGCCGTTGCCGCCGGTGAGCGAATCGTTGCCCGCGCCGCCGTCAAGAGTGTCATTATTTTTGCTACCGATTAACGTATCATCGCCCGCGCTACCCGTGAGTTTGACGGATTTAGATGCGCTGGCATCAACGAGCTTGGAATTTTCATCAACAGAGAAATTGCCGCTGAATTTTTCCGCCAGATAAATTTTATTATCGACAACATAGCGATTATCGTAATAAGTGGTGGTCACGTCGTTGAAGGTAATATCTATTCCGTTAGCTGTCACGATATTTTTCAACGTCAAAGTATTTTTATTATCCGCGCTGAAAATAATATTCTTTCCGCTGATTGTGCCATGTTCCGGCGCATTTGAACTATCCCAGCTTATCTTGTCGGTTGCTTTGAAATTGTTGATAGTATCTTTGCCGCCCGTGTGCACGAAAATATTTTCACCCGCGCCGCCGATAAAGATATTGTTTTTGCTGTTGCCCTTTATTGTAAGGTCATCTGTCACGTCTGAACCGTCAATCGTCACCAAGGTTGAATAATCCGCCGCATCGAACGTGCCGCCTGCAAGCAATGTCACGGCGGTTTTTTTGCTGTTAAAGTCGAACGGGTCACGGGGTTTGCCAAGAATTTGTTCGGAAATATTTTCCTGCAAATTCGCAGCGTCCTTTAACGTGACAGAACCTCCCTTAACAGAAATAATCAAGTTCGCGCCGTCAG
>CAJONF010000102.1 GCA_905236665.1 uncultured Selenomonadaceae bacterium
AGTGAGCGCATGGACATTTATAAAAAGTATGCTGAACAACTCGTCGAGACTGGTCACGCCTACTACGAAGAGACCGAACAGGGCGTTGCTATCCGTCAAAAGATGCCGACTGTTGGTGAGACAACCTTTTACGATGTTTTGCACGGAAACATTACCATTGCCAACAGTGAGCTTGAAGACCAAGTGCTTTTGAAGAGCGACGGAATGCCCACGTACAATTTTGCTAACGTCGTCGACGATCACTTAATGGAAGTCAGCCACATCATACGCGGCACAGAGTTTATCACTTCGACGCCCAAGCATGTCTTGCTTTATGAGTTCTTTGGTTGGGAGTTGCCAACGTTTATTCATTTGGCACCGGTCATGGGCAAGGCGGCGGACGGTTCAATTTCAAAACTGAGCAAGCGGCATGGTGCAACCAGTTTTAACGATTTAATAGAGGCGGGCTATTTGCCGGAGGCTATTACAAATTACGTTGCTTTGCTCGGCTGGAGTCCTAAGAATTCTTGCCAAGAAATTTTTTCTATGGACGAATTGATAAAAAACTTTTCGCTTGATGGTTTGAGCAAATCGCCCGCCGTATTCGATTACGCTAAGCTTGATTGGATGAGCGGCGAATATTTTAAGGCAATGAGCGATGAAAATTTTGCACAGGCGGCAGAAAAATATTTTGCTGATTTTGATGAGCCGCGAAAAATTTTCTTAGCAAGTTTGCTAAAAACCCGCGTTGCAAAACTTTCAGATATTCCCGCGATGATAGACTTTCTAAAAAATTTGCCGCCGTTCGACGCGGAACTTTTCAGTAACAAAAGAAATAAAGTCACGCCGCAAAAATCCGCTGAAATTTTAAAACCCGCGATAAAACTTTTGGAAACGGTCGACGATTGGTCACTTGTCACGCTCAATGAAAAAATTTCTGCATTTGTCACAGAGTCCGGCTTGAAAGTTGGCACGGTAATGTGGCCGCTTAGAATCGCGCTGTCAATGCAGAAGGTTACGCCCGGTGGTGTCACGGAAATTTTATATCTGCTCGGCAAAAAAGATTCGCTGGAACGTTTAAACGACGCATTAAGAAATCTGCAATGAGTGACAACTCGCCGCGAAAAATTTGAGCCGTCATGGATGACGGCTCGCCCGCGCAGAAAACGTGATGTTTTCTCAGCGGGCACAAGTAGTACGGTTAGTCGCAACGTTGAAAAAGTTGAGTAGTAACGCCCCTGCGAGGTGCCCTTTCTTTTGTAACTTTTCTTTGGGCAAGCAAAGAAAAGTTTTTCAACATAAAAATTATTTTAAAGCTTAAATGGACGAGCTACTCAAAAATTTTTCAAGACGCTTGACACAAGTCGGCTTTAATAATGTATAATCACCAAGAAAATTATCTTGGGAGGGATTTTTCTTATGGCATCGGTTCCGAAAAAAATTTGGCAGGACAGCTACCAGCTTTATATCGGCGGGAAATGGCGCGACGCTGAGGGTAGCAAGACCTTTGACGTGTACAACCCCGCTAATGGCGAGTTCATGACCAAATGCGCCGCCGCAAGTAAACAGGACGTTGACGACGCTGTTAAAGCCGCGTGGTCTGCGTTCCCTGCATGGAAAAAAACTTCGACCGCTGAACGCGCCGCAATTCTCCTTAAAATCGCCGACATCATCGACGCGAATAAAGAACATCTTGCCATGATTGAGACTCTCGACAACGGCAAACCCATTCGCGAGACCATGGCTGTTGACGTTCCGTTGAGTTCCGATCATTTCCGCTACTTCGCGGGAGTCATTCGTGCTGAAGAGGGCGCGGCTACTATGCTCAACGATAACACCATGAGCATCATCTTAAACGAACCTATCGGCGTTGTCGGACAAATCGTTCCGTGGAATTTCCCGTTTGCTATGGCGGCGTGGAAATTGGCTCCGGCTATCGGCGCGGGTGATTGCATTGTCTTTAAGCCGTCAAGCACGACGAGTTTAAGCGTCCTTGAATTCATGAAACTCATTGAAAACGAATTGCCGCCCGGCGTTTTAAATATCGTGACTGGTAGCGGCGGCAAAACCGGTCAATACGTTCTCGATCACCCCGACATCCGCAAGCTTGCGTTCACCGGCTCGACTGAAGTTGGCTACGCGGTGGCTGAGGCGGCGGCTAAAAAACTTATTCCTGCCACGCTCGAACTCGGCGGAAAATCTGCTAATATTTATTTCGACGACTGCAATTTTGACAAGGCGATTGACGGCGCGTGCCTCGGAATTCTTTTCAATCAAGGACAAGTCTGTTGCGCCGGCTCTAGAATTTTTGTGCAGGATACGATTTATGACAAGTTCCTTGCCGCGGCTAAAGCAAAATTTGAAAGCGTCAAAGTCGGATTGCCTTGGGAGCCCGATACGCAAATGGGCAGCCAGATTGACAACCGCCAGCTTGAAAAAATTTTGAACTATGTAGAAATCGGCAAGGCTGAAGGTGCACAGGTCATCACCGGCGGTGCAAAAGCTGTTGTCGAAGGCGGCGAGAAAGGCGCGTTTATGCAACCGACAATCCTTGCCGATGTCAATAACAATATGCGCGTTGCTTGCGAAGAAATTTTTGGCCCCGTCGCCGTTATCGTTAAATTCCACGACGAAGAAGAAGTTATCAAAATGGCTAACGACAGCGAATACGGTTTAGGCGGCGCAGTTTGGACAAAGGATATCAACCGCGCTTTACGTGTCGCTCGTGAAATCGAAACCGGCAGAATGTGGATTAACACCTATAACGAATTGCCTGCAGGTGCTCCTTTTGGCGGCTATAAAAAATCCGGCATCGGGCGCGAAACTCACAAGCTTATTCTCAACGCCTACACGCAGAAGAAAAATATTTATATCAGCCTCGGCGAAAAACCAACCGGACTTTATTAATGCGCAATGCGTAATTAAAAATAAAAAATCCTACCGAACACTCGATAGGATTTTTTTAGTGCCGAAAATTTTTAGTAGAACGC
>CAJONF010000103.1 GCA_905236665.1 uncultured Selenomonadaceae bacterium
CGGTGAATCGTGCCGTCAATGTCATTCGCGCCAAAACTCAACGCAACTTGTGCCACGGGCACCGTCAACATCACCCAATACGCTTTGATATTTATAAAATTGTCTAACATGAGCCGCGAAATCGCCATAGTTTTTAGGTCGTCCCACATCGACGTTTGCTTAATTTCTTTTTCGAGCGCAGTATTTTTCGGCAGAAATGGGAAACAGATAAAAGTTTGGAAGCCGTGAGTTTCGTCCTGAAGTTCGCGAAGTTTTAGTAAATGTTCCACGCGTTCAGCAAAAGTTTCGATATGACCGTAAAGCATGGACGCATTTGTTTTAATTCCGAGTTTATGCGCCGTTTTAGCCACGTTCAGCCATTGGTCGGCGGTTGCTTTTTTCGGACAAAGTAAATTTCTTACGCGGTCGCTTAAAATTTCTGCGCCGCCACCCGCGATAGCCTCAAGTCCGGCATTTTTTAGCCGAATCAAAACTTCTTCAACGCTCAAGCCAGAGATAT
Organism: uncultured Selenomonadaceae bacterium; assembly: GCA_905236665.1. Lineage (GTDB taxonomy): Bacteria > Bacillota > Negativicutes > Selenomonadales > Selenomonadaceae > Quinella. The sequence goes on from CAJONF010000103.1 coordinate 500, forward strand.
TTGCGAAATGCTGAATTTCAACGCCGGTAAAACCTTTGATATAAAGCCGCGGAAATTTTTCGTGCAAAACTTTGACGAACGCCAGATAATTTTCAAAAGTCCACGTGGGGTGTAGACCGCTGACGATATGCAAGCCCGATAAATTTGGATCTTGGCTCGCCTCGTTGACAAGTTTAATCGCATCGTCGATCGTCATGGCGTAAGAGCCGCGGTCATCAGCATTTCTTCCGAATGCACAAAATTTACAGCGCGAAAGGCAAATATTCGTCAAGTTCACGTGGCAGTTGACGTTATAATAAACTAAATCGCCACAAATTTTTTTTCGCACATAATCAGCCAAGGCTCCCAGCCACGTTAATTCGTTGCAAGCAAATAATTTTTCACCGTCCTCGCGACTCAATCGCTTATCGTTCAAAATTTTTCGTTCAATCTTCTCCAATTCTCCTCTTACAAACAAAATTTTTCCCTCCGTCTGAATTAGTCGAAAATATTTTATCACACCGCGAAAACTTTTTGTAATAAAAAAAGCCCGCCGATAATCAGCAGGCAAAAAAATTTTCAGTTGAATTTATTTCACGGGGACGCAGTGTTTGTCGTTGATGTCAGCAACTTTTTTTACGCGGCGGCGATATTTTTCAGCTGTCAAAGGTTCGGTAGCCATCCACGTTTTAACAATTTCCATGGCGATTGCACTGCCGATAATTTTTCCGCCAATGCAAAGGACGTTGGAATCGGTGTGTTCGCGGGACAGTTGTGCGCAGAATGGATCTTGACAGACCGCCGCATAAATGCCGTAAATTTTGTTGGCGATAAGTGCGGAACCATAACCAACGCCGTCAACGAAAATTCCGCGTTCACATTCGCCCTTAGCTACAGCCAAAGCCGCGGGATAAACGAAGTCCGACAAGTCGCAGCCTTCCTCGTCATATGTGCCGAAATCTTTGACTTCGTGTCCCTGCGCCTCAAGATAAGCTTTAATTTGGTTCTTGAGTTGAGTACCGGCGTGGTCATTTGCCATTGCGATTTTCATTTGAATTCCTCCCCAAAAATAAAGGCAATGTCAAGTTGCCCCTAGACGGTTGCCCGAAGGCTTCCGCTTGCTGTTACTTTTTTAATGTGGTAGTTATTTACATTTGCAATATATCTTTTTGAAAAAACAAAGTCAAGTAGCAATTCATCGGGATATTCTCGCCAAGTTAGGATAAATTGTTGCTTACCGCGTGCACATTATAATTTTATATCTTTGTTCTACTTTCTTTTGCCGCCCCAAAAGAAAGTAGCAAAGAAAAAGGGCTCTGTTCCGGCTGAGAAAACATCACGTTTTCTGCGCCGGCGACCGCCCATCCATGGGCGGTCGGTAGTTCGTTAAAATAGGTTTATTTTTAGCTTATCATGCCGCCGAAAAAAATAAAGCCCGAAATATTTCGGGCTTATTGTTTGCTTATTGAACTCGGAGACTGCCGAATTAGAATTGCGCACGCCGTGCAGGACGATGCTTGCCGAAACAATCGCGGCAGTAAACGGGGCGATCATTTCTCGGCTCGAATGGGACTTCGGTTTCTTTACCGCAGTCCGCGCAGATCACAGTAAACATCTGGCGATGTTCGCCGCCGTCGCGAGTGCGTTTACGTTTGTCGCGACAATCGCGGCAACGTACAGGTTCATTCTCGAAGCCTTTTTCCGCGTAAAATTCCTGTTCGCCCGCGCTAAAAATAAATTCTTTTCCGCAGTCTTTGCACACGAGTGTTTTGTCTTCAAAAGCCATTAAAAAAATCTCCTTACAAACCAAAAAATTCTTATCGTTCAACTCAGGCAAACCCAAATTGACACGCGCAGATTATATCATGCTTTATAAAAAAAGCAAGCGGGCAGAATTTAAAAGAGACACGCGGTTAAACGTGCCTCTGAAATTTCGATTGGAGCGGGCAATGGGAATCGAACCCACCTCTAAAGCTTGGGAAGCTCTCGTTCTACCGATGAACTATGCCCGC
>CAJONF010000104.1 GCA_905236665.1 uncultured Selenomonadaceae bacterium
GCCGATTTGCAAATTTTATTAAAAAATATGCGCGAAGATTTGTCAAAACACGTCGGCGAGGCTGAACAATCCGACGATATAACTATGTTCGCGCTCAGATTTAAATAAAAAAATCAGCAATATTGGTGGTCAAGATGAATAATTGCTCGGTCGTCAGCGTGCAGTTTAATCAATCGCCGTTGAAATTCTTTTCGCAATTCGCGATCGCTCATCAAAAAATTCCAAGGGACTGCCACGTCGAAAATTAATTTCCTGCCCGATTTATAAGGCACAATTCTAAAATCATGTAGAGATAGTCGCGAATCAATATCGACTAAAATTTTTTCGGCAAGATCTTTATGTTCATCGAAAGCTTTATCGCCGATAACAACCGGGTCGACGTGCAACGTCACGGAAATTTGAAATGTCGATTGAAGTTTTCGCTCTAAGCGGTCAATAATTTCATGAGCCTCCAAAAGTTTCAAAGTCGCGGGCATTTCGACGTGCATTGAAACAAAAATTCTGTTCGCGCCGTAATTATGAATGATTAAATCATGAACTCCTAAAATTTCGGGCGTTTGTGTGACAAAATTTTTTATTCCGGCGATTAATTCGGGATCTGGTTTATAACCGAGTAAAGGATTTAAAATTTCTTTCAAAGACGTAAAACCTCCGCGAAAAATGAACGCTGAGATAAAAATTCCTGCGCAACCGTCAATATTTATGCCGAATTCGAGATAAATTACTGCAGAAATTATAACTACCCCAGTTGCAATACAATCTGTAAAACTATCGAGCGACGCCGCGCCAATCGCCGCCGAATTTATCTTTTTAGCCGCGTGTTTATAAAAAATTCCGAGAAAAAGTTTAACAAAAACTGACAAAATCAGTACAAACAGAGTAATTTTATCAATTTTTAGGTCTTCCGGCGAAATAATTTTCTCAATAGAGGTATAAAGCAGTTCGCCACCAACAAAAATCATGCCGGCCGCCATGAAAAGTCCAGCGAGATATTCTGCACGACCATGTCCGAAAGGGTGCTCCTCATCGGCGGGTTTTGCGGCAATTTTGAATCCAAAAAGCATAATTAAGGCGGTTCCGGCGTCGGAAATATTGTTAAAAGCGTCCGCAACGATAGAAATTGCGCCGCTCACCAAACCAATCGTCAATTTTACACAACTAAGCAAAATATTGACGAAAATTCCTACGCCGCTGATAAATTTTCCAAAATTTTCGCGATTTGAAGTGTTAAAAACATTTTTCCAAGACATTTAACAGAAAAATATTCTCCTTTCTTAAACGAATTGCCGAACGAAGATAACTTCCGTCTAATCCAACGAAATTTTTACAACTTCTAAGCAAAATTTTTTCGCCGCGCAGTTTCTGCAAAATTTCTTCTGCTTTTTCATGTTGAAACAGCACGAAATTTACAGTTGGGGAAAAAATTTTTACTTTTGGAAGATTTTTTAGCCGTTCGACGAAAAATTTTTGCTCTTCTGCAAGCCAAACGCGTGTTTTTAGTAAAAAATCTTCGTCAGATAGTGCCGCGACGCCAGCTTTTTGCGCTAAAAAATTCACATTCCAAACGTCTTTCGACAAATTTAATTTTTGAGCTAAATTTTCTTCCACGACAGCAAAACCAAGTCGCAGGCCAGGAATTGCAAAAATTTTCGTCAAAGATTGTACGACAGTGATTTTTTTTGACGAAAATTTTTTTAAGGACTCAATTTCTAGAAAATCTATGAAAGATTCGTCGATTAAGACATTTGCAAATTGCGAAAGCCATAAAATTTTCTCTGTAGCGATTAAATTTCCCGTCGGATTATTTGGACGTCCGATTATCACACAATCGGAGGGAGATTTTATTTTTTTGCGGATTTTTTCCACGTCAAGCGCGAAATTTTCATCTGCACGCGTAAAAAAATAAATTATTTCGCAATTTGCAGCTCGTGCCGCCCGCTCATATTCCGAAAAACTAGGTACGGGGATTATAACTCGTTCGGGGCGCGTGGTGTTTAGGTATAAATAAAAAAATTCTGCCGCGCCGTTTAGTAAAACTAAATTTTTTTCCGAAACTTCATATCTTTTAGCAATTTTTTTTTTAAGTTCAGTAAAATTTGGGTCTGGATAGTTCACAATGCCGCGCAAATTCTCTTTTAACGCCTGAAAAATTTTTTCCGACAAGCCGAGTGGGTTTATATTCGCGCTAAAATCGAGCCAATCGCCGGATTTACCTTTTGCGTCATAAATTTGCCCGCCGTGTTCGTATTTTTCCAAAATATTTACCTCCACAAGAAATTTTTCATGATTATACAAAAAAAAATCCGTTCAAAGCAAATTGAACGGATAAATTTTTTAAAAAATTTTTCAAGCAAGCGATTGCAGGATTTTTTTCGCCGCGTCGAACATTTGCGGGATACCTTCGGGATTTTTGCCGCCAGCTTGAGCCATATCTGGACGCCCGCCGCCGCCGCCGCCAACAAATTTTGCAATTTCTTTAACGATTTTTCCCGCGTGCACACCTTTTTTAACAGAATTTTTATCAGCTTTGACAATTAAGGAAACTTTTTCGTCATTTATCGCCGCGAGTACGAGAACACCGCCGTTTTCGAGCTTGTCAATAAGAAAATCTGCAACGTTACGCAATTCTTCGGGATTTTTCGCTTGAACAACGCCTTTTAAATACTTAAACGATCCAATTTCTTCCACGCCGACCAAAAGTTTCTGCGCTTCTGCGCGTTCGCGGAGTTTTTCCATTTCATCAAGCTTTTTGCGCATATTTTTATCTTCTGCGACCATTTTTTCTATCTGTACAGGCAAATCTTCAGCGCGAACCTTCAAAATCTCGGAAATTTCGTTCAAAATTTCGTTTTGTTTAGTTGAATCTTTAATTGCGGCGCGTCCGGTGATAGCCTCAATACGACGAACGCCCGCCGCAATGCCGCCTTCGCTGACGATTTTAAATCTGCCGATTTGCCCGATATTTTTAACGTGAGAACCGCCGCAAAGTTCGCAACTGAAGTCTTCAACGCTGACAACACGCACAATTTCTCCGTATTTTTCGCCGAAAAGTGCCATTGCGCCGAGTTTTTTAGCTTCATCAATCGGCATTTGCTTAATCTCAACGTCGACGGCTTTCAAAATTTCTTCGTTGACCAATTCTTCCACGTCCGCGAGCTGTTGAGGAGTAACTGGCTCGAAATTTGAAAAGTCAAAGCGCAAACGTTCGGGCGTGACTAAAGAGCCGGCTTGATTTACTTGGTTGCCGACGACCTTTTTTAACGCCGCCTGCAAAAGATGAGTGGCGGTATGATTTCGGGCGGAAGAAAGTTTTTTATCGCGGTCGATTTTGATTTCAACGACATCGCCAACTTTAATTTGCCCTTCTTCAATGTAAGATTCGTGATAAATCGTGCCGTCCGGCAATTTTTTTGCATTGGAAACCTTAATTTTGCCCAATTCGCCGATTAAATAGCCTTCGTCGCCGACTTGACCGCCGCCTTCAGCATAAAACGGCGTATTTTCCAAAATAATTCCTGCAGAATCGCCGTCTTGCAATTCGTCGACAAGTTTTCCGTCTTTCCACAACGCAAAAACTTTTGATTCGGTGCAATTTTCCTCGTGTTTAAGGTGTTCAGTGTCGACATTGAGCAGGTCGGGAACATCAAGGCGTTCATTTGCAGCGCGAGCGGCGCGGGCGCGTTGACGTTGAGCCTCCATTGCCGTATCAAAACCTTTTTTATCAGGAGAGAGATTATTTTCTTGCAAAATTTCTTCGGTGAGTTCAAATGGAAAACCGAACGTGTCATAAAGTTTGAAACAAATTTCGCCGTCGAGTTCGGATTTATTTTGAGACTTCGCGGCGTCTATTTCATGAGTCAAAACCTCAATCCCCTGCGCGAGCGTGGCGGCGAATCTGTCTTCCTCCAATCGCACGACTTTTTTTATGTAGCCGATATTTTTGGCGAGTTCCTCAAAATCGGGAATATCGCCGTAAATTTTGGCAACAGAATCAATCGCGCCCTCAAGGAACGCATTTTTTATGCCGAGCATACGCCCATGACGAATCGCCCGCCGCAAAATTCTGCGCAGAACATAGCCGCGTCCCTCATTTGACGGCAAAATTTTATCCATAATCATGAACGCCATAGACCGCGCATGATCGGCGATAACTTTCATGGAAATATCGCGTTTGGCGTCCGCGCCGTATTTCAAGCCGCTGATTTTTTCTACGTATTCGATTATCGGAAAAAGTAAATCCGTCTCGAAATTGGAATTTTTTTGTTGCAGGACGCTGGCAAGACGTTCAAGCCCGCAACCAGTATCGATATTTTTATGTTCAAGCGGCTTGTATTCGCCGTCTTCGGTTTTATCAAACTGCGTGAAAACCAAATTCCAAATCTCTAAAAATCTGTCACAGTCGCAACCGGGTGCGCAGGTATCTTTTCCACAACCGCGCTCCTCGCCCAGGTCGATATAAATTTCACTGTCTGGGCCACACGGTCCGGGACCAATCTCCCAGAAATTATCATCAAGGCGCACGATGTGAGCGGGATTAAGTCCAGGCTGTTTCAACCAAATTTTTTCTGCCTCGTCGTCGTTGGGATAAATCGATACCCAAAGTTTTTCACGCGGCAAGCCGCAAACGTCCGTTAAAAATTCCCATGCCCAAGGAATTGCGTCCGCTTTGAAATAATCGCCGAATGAAAAATTTCCCAGCATCATAAACGCCGTATGATGACGCGCTGTCCGCCCGACGTTTTCTATATCGCCCGTGCGCACGCAACGTTGATTCGTCGTAACGCGGGGACATGGCGGCTTGAGCTTTCCTGTGAAAAACGGTTTAAGCGGCGCCATTCCCGCGCCAATCATTAACAACGTCGGGTCGTTCTCTGGTATCAGCGAAAAGCTCGGCATGATTAAATGTCCCTTGCTCTCGAAAAATTTCAAGAACGCCGACGCGATTTCTTTTCCTGTCATGTATTTCAAAATAAGACCTCCAAAAATTTTTTTGCCCGCGAATTATAGCACAGCGGTTTTCGATTGTCGATTGATAGCTAACTAAAAAGCGGAGCAACGATACTCACAAAGAACGAACCTAGGCTAAAACCTTCTTTAACATTGTCACGGGCGACAAGTGGTACACGTGCCACAGGTTTTCCGTCATAGCGCAAAACTGCCTCGCCCAAAATTTTTCCTTCGTCGATACCATTGCTCGCGTCCACAACCTTTGGCAATTCGTAAGTGACTTTCAAAAGTTTAGAGTCTTCACCGGACATGAGCGGGAAGGATAAATCGCCCTCCGGTCTGACGTAAAGAGTTGCTTGCTTGCCGCCGCTGACGAAAACTTTTTTCTCGATTCGTTTTTCGTTAATGGCGTCAATCATTCTCACGCGTTCAAAGCCGTAATTTAAAAGGGTCGTTGCATCATCAAAGCGCGTATCCTGATTTGTCGAACGCATGACAACGGCAACCAGTTCAAGTTCGCCACGTTTAGCCGAAGCCGCAAGGCAACCGCCCGCCGCTTGTGTCCAGCCGGTTTTAATGCCATTCGCGCCCTTGTACTTGCCTAAAAGTTCGTTTGTATTGTTCAGTTCCGCCCACTTGTCTTTAGGGTAAATCCAATGAATAGAAGTTCGCCGCGTCTCTACAATTTTTCTAAAGTCGTCGTTCTTCAAGCAGTGAACGGCAATACGCGCCATATCTGCGGCGGTTGAGTAGTGATTGGCGGCGGGCAAGCCGTTGGGATTTTCAAAGTGAGAATTTTTACAGCCAATTTTTTTAGCTCTGTCGTTCATCATGTCGGCAAATTCTGAAACACTGCCCGCAACCGTTTGAGCCAGAGCAATCGCGCCGCCGTTTTCCGAAACGAGCAGGACGGCAGTTATCATGTCCTGCGCGCTGACAGAATCAATCGTCGACCAGTTCAGCGTATTATCTTCGGCGAAAACCGCTGTTGGGCTCATGAAAATCTCTTCTGTAGGTTTTAGTTTTTCCAGCGCGATAATACACGTCAACATTTTCGTCATGGAGGCGGGCGGGTGTTCAGCGTTGGCATTTTTTTCATAGATGATTCGCCCCGTAGATGCCTCGACCAATATAGCTGATTCGGCAGAAATTTTCGGTTCGCCGCTCGCCGCCAGAGCAAATGAATTCACCGCCGCGACGATAAAAAATATTGCGACTACTAAAAATTTTTTCATGTTTAGATCTCCGTTCGTGAGAAAATTTTTTCTGTAGATAAATTCACAGTGATTATCAATTCAAAAAATTTTATAGGCGGCAGGAATATAACATTGTTCGTTGAAATAGAACTGAAAATTTTCCGCTAAATATAAAACTTGCGAAAGAACGCGCTAACTGCTATCATATACAAAAGCTAAGGAGGCGGCTCAATGCGGAAGAGAAAGGGTTTTAACTGGTTTGCGTTGGTAATGTTCGCGATGATCGCTTACTTCGCGACGGTTTTAGTTTCTCAACAAGTTCATTTGGCGCACGTCAGCGAAAGTCAACGAATCGCCGACAAACGCTTGGAAAAGGCGAAGGAAACAAACAAAAAATTACGCAAGGAACTCGCCGAACTTCAAGATATCAACAAAATTGAACGATTGGCGCGAGAAGATTTGGGACTTGCTAAAGAAGGCGAAATGCCCTATCAGGCGACGCGTCAATAAAAAATTTTTAGGAGGACAGGTATTTTGGCAATGGAAGCAGGCAACATTGTGGAAGGAAAAATCACGCGAATCACAAATTTCGGTGCCTTCGTAGAACTGGAAGAAGGCAAAGTCGGATTGATTCACATCTCCGAGGTCGCCGACGTTTACGTTAATGACGTGCGTGACTTTTTGAGCGAGGGCGACACGGTTCAAGTAAAAGTCATAAACATTGACGGCAACAAAATCGCGCTGTCTTTAAAACAGGCAAAAGCAAAACCGCCGGAAGTAAATCGGCGTGGAGATTTTCGCAAGCCTCAAAGGCAGTTGTCGGCGTCCTTTGAAGATAAATTGTCAAAATTCCTAAAGGACAGCGACGAGCGTTTGACCGACCTCAAGCGCAAAACCGATTCCAAGCGCGGCGGTCGTGGCTCGCGTCGTTCAGACTGACTGCCCCTTGCACACGGCAGGGGGTGCTTTTTAACTGTTAAAAAAGTTCATTGACATCTGCGCGACGGAAAAAATTTTCGGCGGCGTGAAAAAAATTTTAATCGCGGTGTCCGGCGGCGCGGATTCTTTAGCACTTGCCGAGTTGCTGATAAATGCGCGGCAACGATTTAGCTTGGAACTTTGCATTGCGCATTTTGAACATGGTCTGCGCGGACAAGATTCATTGGACGACGCGGCGTTTGTAAAAAATTTTTCTAAGGAACGCGGGATAAAATTTATCGGCGGGCATGGCGACGTTAAAAATTTCGCGGCAGATAAAAAAATTTCTGTAGAGACGGCGGCAAGAATTCTGCGCTATGAATTTTTAAGCAATGTTCGACAAAATTTAAACTGTGACGCGATTGCTCTTGCTCACCACGCCGACGATCAAGCCGAGACGATTTTATTTAGAATTCTGCGCGGCTCAAGTTCTGCGGGCTTATCGGCTATGAAGTTCCGAACTTTTTCCGCAGATTACGGCTTGTTGATTCGCCCGTTGCTAAGGTTCAGAAAAAGTGAGCTGGAAAATTTCTGCCGAAAAAAA
>CAJONF010000105.1 GCA_905236665.1 uncultured Selenomonadaceae bacterium
AAAACAAAAGTCAGCGCGGTTATCAAAGGTGCAGTCATTGTTGATGAGAAAGCACTTGACGGCGGCTACGAAGTTACGATGAAAATGCCACTGTTCGGAGACAACGGACTTTCTACAGCTGTTATTGAACCGCCGGCGGCAGTTGAACCTTTCCCAACACCTGCGCCCGAAGTTATTCCGTCAATGCCCGCTGATAGTCAAACCGGCGGAGCGGCATCTACAGCTGTTTTGCATGGCGGCAAAAATTCCCCTATGGCGGCGATTGGCGGTTATACAGGTTTAATCATTGACTGCCGCGGTGTCGGCACGCTCAATCCCGTCATGAGTCCCGTTATCAAAAATGTTAAGGGCGTCAAACTTTATGGTCATGAAAATTTAAATTATGATTTAGTCGTTCGTGACGGCATGGTTAATTACGCAACCGATAGAAGTATGGCAGGTCGCGCAGGTTCCAATCCGCTCATCATTAAAGCTAAATCACTTGCCGACCATAATGCAAATCCCGTTGTAAGCGAAGAGGACGGTAGCAGAATCTTAATCGAAAATGGCGCAACCGGTTTCCTTAACAAAACCGCCGTTGTTTTCTTGTATTGAGAAGGTGATTGACATGAAAAAATTTTCTCGAATAATCGCCGGCGGATTTTTGGCAATGTCCCTGTTGATGACGCCCGCCACAGCCGCACCGATGAATTTTGATGCAGACAGCGCGATCGTTCAATATACGCAAAAACTTCAGAAGGAGCCGAACAACGCCGTTGTCTACAACAATCGCGGCTATGCTTACAAATTAAAAAAAGAATTCGACAAAGCCATTGCCGATTTCACACGCGCCATTGAACTCGACCCGAATTATTCAGACGCTTACAATAACCGCGGCACAATTTTTGAATCGCTCGACCGTTTCGACGACGCCTACAACGATTATACCCGCGCCGTTGAAACTAATCCAAATAACGCGGTGGCTTATAACAATCGCGGCTTGATTACGGGGAAAATGGCGGACTACAAACAAAAATCCGGTCAAGATACCTCCGCGATTTACGACCGTTCAATCAGTGATTTATCCCGCGCCATTGAACTGAATCCGAATTATGCCGAAGCTTATCAAAATCGCGGCGCAGTTTATTCTTGGATGCCTAAAAACGAATTGGCGATAAAAGATTTAACACGCGCCATTGAGCTTGGAATTAATACCCCGCAGATTTTTGTTACACGTGGTGCTTGTTATCGCGGCATTAATAAAAACCGCGCTCTGGAAGATTTTAACCAGGCTTTGACGCTCGACCCGAAATACGGCACGGCTTATAACAATCGCGGCACAGTTTATTTCGACATGAAAGATTATAAAAAAGCCATTGCCGATTTTGAAAAGGCGGTTGAAATTGGCTCGGATTTAACTGCCACATTTAACAATCTCGGTCTTTGCTATTATCAGCTCGGCGATTATGACGCGGCGATTGACTGTTATAATCGTGCCCTGTCAGTGAATCAAAATTATCAGCCGGCAATTCAAAATATGCAGGTTGCTTATGAGGCAAAAGCCGGACGCAGATAAAAATTTTCTTTTCAACAAAAAAACCCGTCGAAAAAATCGGCGGGATTTTTTTAATCACCGTAGAGAATCAATCGAACCATTTGCCCCATCTCGGATTTATCAGAATATCTTTGTGGCGGGCGGCGCGTATTATTTTCTTCCAAAATCGCCCGCGTGTCATAAGAAAGAATCTTCGACGCTAAAATTTCGTAAATCCGCTCGTCGGTTGTAATTCTCACGTCGTAAGAATACATACGATTTAGATTTGCCTTGATGACAGCCATTTTCACGGTAAAGACGCCGTCGCTTTCTGATTCCACGCTCTCCACATCGTAATAATAGCCGGTGTCGTCCATTGCGTCGATAAATTTTAAATTTTCAGCCCAGCACGTCGCACCGCTAAAAAAAATTATCGCCGCGATTGTCAATAAAAATTTTTTCATATGCCAAAAACCTCCGTGACACACGTCCGCAAAACTTCCTGCATAACCGTTACATTCAAGAGCAATGCCTCCGCCTGCGGGCGCAATTTTGTATAATGGAAAGTCGGATTATGTGCCACGGTAAAATCTGTCGGGTAAGCTATCGGCTTGAATCGGCGCAGATTAAAATTCAGCATGGCGCGGTTCATATGAAAAGCACTTGTCACGAGTAGCGGTTTAGAAAAATTATTTTCGCGCAGAATGGCGGCTGAATAGCGGGCATTTTGCGAAGTGTTAATGCTTTTCGTTTCAGTTAAAATTTTATCTTCAGGTACGCCCAGCGATTTTAAAACTCTGGCAGAAATTTCGGCTTCCGCGCCCGAATCGCTGTAAACTTGTCCGCCGCTAACCAAAATCGGCACGTTTAAAATTTTTTGCAGACGAACGGCGGTTAAAAGTCTATTGGCAGGGCTGGCGCAAAGTGCTCCTACGCCGTCAACATCGGGAACTTGACTAATCGCGCCGCCGCCAAGTAAAATTATCACATCTGCGCCGGAAGTTTCGACCTGCGCGGGCGGCGTATGAATTTCTTCTAACCAGCCCATTAATTTTTCAGCGACGAGACCTGTACACAGCAGATAAAAAGTTAGCGTTAAAACTAAGACGCCGATTGAAAGTTTTTTGTTAAGTTTTAAAAGTTTGACGCACAACACGAGCATTAGCAGAATAAAAATTCCTGGCGGCAAAATCCAACTCGCTCCGAACTTCAAAAGATATACCAAAAAAATCACCACGCACGATTTAATTTTAGTTATGATATACCAGCGACGCAAGAAAATCAATTCGTAATTCGTAATGAAAATTTGAGAGGGTTCCAACAGTTAAAGAA
>CAJONF010000106.1 GCA_905236665.1 uncultured Selenomonadaceae bacterium
CCGCGTGACGAATACCGTCGTTTGAATTGGTTATAGTTCTAAAAATCTTATCGGTAATCGCCTTTAAAACGTTAAACGATTTTGAAGGATTTTATCAGAAAAATTTTACAGCGTCAAGTAATATTTATAACAGATATCCTTATGTCGCTTGTCGTCGCGTGGTTTCCGGAATCATCGGCAATTACATCTACGATAAGTTTATCAGATAAGTAGCAGACTCTAGTTGCCCCAGATAATCGGAATAACCAACCGGTTAGGCAAAACGAAGCCCCCGTGCAGGTCACCATCCCGCGCGGGGGTTTTTCTTCGTCTGTGTTAATCACGATAAGCATTCTCTCGTCTTTGTCACTTGTATCGCAACGAAAATCTAACATAAAATCTTTAATTTGTCAATCGATTAGGCAAAACGAAGCCCCCGTACAGCGTCGGGGGTTTTTGTTAAATAATTTATTTATTTACTTCAGGAAGGGAAATTTTTCTGTTAAATCTTCGGGCGTGTCTTTAATATGCGGGTGCGGCAGTCCGAAATCGAGTTTGTAATATTCCAGCGAATCAATTACGAGCGTTTCATTTTCGGGCGTGAAAATAATTTTCTGTGAAGTGCGTTTTGGATAAATTCTGGCTGAAAGAACTTCCGCGCCGTCGTTAATGAAAACTTCAATGCTTGAACGGTCGATAAAAATATGGAGTTTGAGTTTATCTTGCGGTTCAATTTGAATTTCGCGGACGGAAGCTATTCCGTTGATAACTTCGCCGGATTGAGTGCGGTCAAGTTTAAACACGCCGTTTGCATTGTAAGTTAAAACGGTTTGTTCGATATCGGAGGCACGCAGGGCTATAGAAAATTTCTTGGACTGCGCGGCGTCGATATCCAAAATAAGTTCGTAAGCTTCGCCCGCAACGCCGTCAAAAGTGGTCGCTTCATCAATTACAATGTCTTTAAGGATAATTGGCTTCCATTTGCGGAGCTTTTCAAGTTCTTTAACGGGCGTGGAGAAAATTTTATCGTTTTTAACGTGGAGTTCGCGTGGAATAGTCATCATACCAGCCCAACCGTCTTTAGTTTCGTGCATATCGACATTCCACATATCCATCCAAGCGATAATGACGTTGCGACCGTCAGGAGTTTGCATAACTTGAGGCGCGTAGAAGTCAAAACCCTTGTCTAAGTACTGAAAATCGCCGTGAGTGAACAATCCCGACCTGTAATTTAATTTTCCGATTAAAACGCCCGCCGCCTTGTCGTGATAGAATTTTTCGTTGTTAAAAATATCCATAGGCGAGAAAATCAGTACATCTTGCCCGTCAATTTCTGCAAAGTTGGGACATTCCCACATTCCGCCGAGATTTCCTTCACTGCGGGCAGAAATGGCTTTAAATCTCCAAGAATTAACCAAATCCTCTGATTCAAAGAGTAAAATTTGTCCGTGAGCCATATCGGGAGTGCGCGAGCCTAAAACAGCATAATATTTGCCGTCATGAATCCAAACTTTAGGGTCGCGAATATCATTTATAAAAACCTCTTTGTTTTCAACATCAGTATCTTCGATAACGGGATTTTTTTCGGATTTTTCAAAGTGAATACCGTCATCGGAGCTTGCTAGGCATTGAAATTCAATGTGCCCGTAGCCGATAGCGGCTTCTTCTTCAGGAGTTGCGCTCAAATGCCCCGTATACATGAGATAAAGTTTGTCATCTTTCTCGATAGCACTGCCAGAAAAGCAACCGCCGCCCTGTTCATAGGGTTTTTCGGGCTTGAGAGCAATGGGCAGGTGTTTCCAATAGGCTAAATCGTCTGAAACGGCGTGTCCCCAATGCATAGGACCCCATTCCGGCGCGTAAGGGTAGTGTTGATAGAAAAAATGATACTGATTTTTATAAAAACACATACCGTTAGGATCATTGCACCAGCCATAAGGCGGCGCGAGGTGATAACGCGGATACCAGCGAGCGTCCGTCACCTGCGAAAAAGTTTTAAAATCCTCAATTTTTTCTGACATAAAATCTCTCCTTAAAAACAATTTGTAATGCGTAATGAACAAAGGTAATGAGAACCCGACCGCCCATGGACGGGCGGTCGCCGGCGCAGAAAACGTGATGTTTTCTCAGCCGGTTGAAAGCCCTTTTCTTTGCTTA
>CAJONF010000107.1 GCA_905236665.1 uncultured Selenomonadaceae bacterium
GCCGAGACCGGTGGTGCCGGACGCCTCACGAGCAAAGACATCTTTTTTGTACTGTTCTTTGTTCTTGAGGTTGCCGCCCTTTTCCATTAGGTCAACCAGATGCGAAATTGCATCCTGCTTGTCCTTCACGTGGGCACCGAGGTCAATGCTCGCATTTTTGAGCAGATCGGTAACTCTCATAATAACTTCTCCTTACTAAAAATATGAAAGAATAATTTCTGTTTAGGAACTGGGAACGTAAGAACTAAGAACTAGCAGAAACTAATTCCTTGTTTCTAGTTCCTAGTTCCTAAAATATCAATCGGACTTGCCGACTGTTGACTTTTATAAAATTTTTAGCCGCGCCCATTCTTGAGGATTTCATATTTCGTACCGTTAAGCCAGATACTTAACCGCCACATATCAATCAAGTCAACGTCTTTAAAAGTGATGATTTCGCCGTCAGCAAACTCGGCTTTAATTTTGTAATAGTGATAATCTATATCGTAATAAATTATCCGCCGGTCGCCTTGACTCATCACGCCATGACCGACAAGGTCGTTGCCCCAATCTTTTTTCTGCACAGGCACAGCGTACAATGACAGAATCGTTTTTCCAGTTTCATTGACAATATCTAGCGGCTCAGTATTCGTGGCGAATGCAGGATTTTGCGCAGTCACAAAGATAAACGCCGTTAAGACAAAAATTTTCAGCAGATATTTTACCAAGATAACGTCGCCTCCCGATTAGGAGAAAATACTTTTAATCTTGTTAAAAATTTTCTCACCGAGAGTTTCGTCATCTTCGGTTGCGTGGAAAAGTTGAGCTTGCCCCGCCTCAATACGTTTAAAAAGTTGTTCAGGCTTGCGAATACCGGTGTTGACTGCCGTTTGAATCATCAATTTGCCGTCAAAACGCGCCATAGGAATTTTTTTACTAGCCGCGATTATTACATAGTCGGCATTTTTAATTTCCTCGTCGCTTAATGCATGATAGACGCCTGCCGCGCCGTGAACTTCAACGCGAATACTCAAGCCCATTTTCTCTGCACATTGTTTAAGCGATTCGCGAGCCATGAACGAAGAAGAAATACCGGTTGGGCAAGCAGTGACGGCGATAATTTTTGTGTTGGAAGAAACGTCGGGTTCGGGCGTTTCATTTTTGGTACGTTCCGCCTCTTTTTGATCAATAATTTTGATAATATCGGCGGGTGTACTTGCCTTTATCAGATTTTCCTTAAAGTCGTCGTCCATTAGCAAAACTGCGAGCCGCCCCATATTAGTCATCGCGGCATCGTCGGCTTTTTCGGGCGCAGCAAACAGCATTAATAACCGCGCAGGTTTTCCGTCCAGCGAATTGAATTCGACGCCGTCGGGAACCGTGATTATTGAGATTGACGGCTTTTTAACGGAAGAATTTTGCGCGTGCGGAGTTGCCAGACCGTTTGCCAAACCTGTGGAGCCTTGAGCTTCGCGGCGCAGAACATCGCGTTTGACAATAGCTTTATCGCGAATCGTGCCGGCCGTCATCAACAAATCAACCAACATATCGATCGCTTCGTTTTTATCGGACGGGTGCACATTGAGCGCGATAGATTTTTTAGAAATATAGTTTGTAATTTTCATTTGAAACACCGCCTTTGTCGTATTTTGGCAAGGTGGTCAGATTGTCTTCAACAGAGCCTCGACTTCGGGACGCGTGGCAAGATTTTCCGAGAATGCAGACGCCGAGCCGGTGCAAAGTCCCATTTTGAAAGCTTTTTCATAATCACCGTTGCTCTCAATATAACCTGCAACAAAACCTGCAACCATAGAATCTCCCGCGCCGACCGAATTAACAAGTTTTCCCTTCGGAGCTTCAGATTTAAAGAAAGTCTCGCCGCCTTCGGGAACGAAAATTGCGCCGTCGCCCGCCATTGAAATCAAAACGTTGCGTGCACCTTTGTCCTGCAACTTCTTGGCGTAGGTGAAAATTTCCTCGTCCGTCTTGAGTTTGACACCGAACATATCGCCGAGTTCATGATTGTTGGGTTTGATAAGCCAA
>CAJONF010000108.1 GCA_905236665.1 uncultured Selenomonadaceae bacterium
CATCTTCCTCAGCGCGGACGCTTTCGGCGTACTCCCGCCCGTTTCCATTCTTACCAGCGAACAGTGCAAATATTATTTCCTCAGCGGATTTACGGCTAAACTCGCTGGCACTGAACGCGGTATCACCGAACCGACCCCAACTTTCAGCGCGTGCTTTGGTCAAGCATTCCTTGAACTGCACCCGACTAAATACGCTGAAGAACTTGTTAAACGCATGGAAAAATCCGGCGCAAAAGCTTATCTCGTTAACACCGGCTGGAATGGCACCGGTAAACGCATTTCCATTAAAGACACCCGCGGCATTATCGATGCAATCCTTGGCGGCGCGATTAAAAATGCTCCGACTAAGAAAATTGCTATCTTTGATCTCGAAGTCCCAACAGAACTCGAAGGCGTCGCAACAAATATTCTTGACCCGCGCAATACCTATGCTGATCCGACCGAATGGGATAAAAAAGCTGAAGATTTGGCAAGCCGCTTTATCAAAAACTTCAAGAAATACGAATACAACGCGGCGGGCAAAGCTCTTGTCGCTGCCGGACCTCACCTTTAATTCAATGCGCAATTAAAAGTTTTTCGTAGCATAAAAAAACCTCACTCCTTCTGCGGAGCGGGGTTTTTTATAATTAGTTTTAAAGTTTCAGCTTGGAGGATTTTTTTTGAACGCAAGAGATATTGATATGTTGCACGGCTCGTTGTGGGACAAAATTATTTTGTTCGCGATACCCTTGGCATTAACGGGCGTCATGCAACAACTTTTAAACGCCGCAGATGTCGTCACACTAGGAAAATTTGTTGGTAAACACGCAATGGCGGCCGTCGGAAATAATACTTCGATGGTTGGCTTGATTGTCAGCTTGTTAATGGGTTTGAGCTTGGGCGCGAACGTCGTAATTGCTCAAAATATCGGCGCGAAAAGATTAGATCGCGCTCATTCGGCGGTTAGCACAGCATTTGTTTTGTCTATTGCGGCGGGAATTTTTTTCTGTATAATCGGCGAATTGCTCGTTGCACCGATTTTTTACTTTTTGGAAGTTCCAAACGTTGTCGTTGATATGGCAGAAACTTATTTGCGAATTTTTCTGCTCGGATTGCCAGCGATGAGCCTTTACAACTTCCAAGCCGCGGTTTTCCGGAGCAAAGGTGATACGCGCACGCCGTTAATCGCATTGGCGGCGGCAAGTGGCGTAAATATTTTGCTGAACTTAATTTTCGTCCTGCAATTTGATTGGGGAATAGGCGGTGTGGCGGCGGCAACCGTCATTGCAAATATTTTTAGCGCGATAATTTTATTCTATGAACTTTTAAAAGCCGACGGCGTCATAAAATTAGATTTAAACGCAATGCACGTTGACAAGGAAGAACTTTTCGAGATTGTGCGAATCGGATTGCCCGCGGGAATTCAAGGAATGGTTTTTTCGCTGTCGAATTTGCTGATTCAAGCGGCGATAAATTCTCTGGGCGCGGATGCAATGGCGGCATCAGCGGCGGCGTTCACTGTAGAAATAAATGTTTTTTGCTTCATGAACGCATTTGGACAGGCGGCTACAACTTTTGTCGGACAAAATTACGGTGCGGGAAATTTACAGCGTTGCAAACGTGTAACATGGGTATCAATGGGTTTGAGTGCAATTTTTATGCAGACGCTTTGCTTTATAATTTTATTTTTTGTAGAAGAAATTCTCGCGCTGTTCAATTCCGACCCTGAAGTTATACGTTTAGGCGTTATTCGGCTGTGGTACATCGTTGCACCGGAATTAGTCAATGTTTTATTGGAAGGTTTATCGGGAGCACTGCGCGGCTACGGAATTTCTTTAACGCCGGCTGTAATAACTTTGATTTGCGTATGTGGTGTACGTGTCACGTGGGTTTTCACAGCCTTTGCAAAAATCCCAACCTACGCGACGTTAATGGCGGTTTATCCAATCAGCTGGCTGATAACAACGATAGTTTTAATCGTGGCGTATTGTTATCACATGAAACGATTAAAGCCGGCACGTAAATAAAAAAAAACCCGCCGATTTTGACGGGGGAAAAATTTTTTATCACTGAACAATTTTGCTGAAGTCCGCGATTTTTGCCAACAGATTGTCTATCGACTTTAACAGCGCGAGCCGATTTTTTCTGACGGATAAATTTTCGTCCATGACCATGACCGAATCGAAGAAAGAATCAATCGGCGTGGAAAGTTTTTTCAGCACGTCGAGCGCACCG
>CAJONF010000109.1 GCA_905236665.1 uncultured Selenomonadaceae bacterium
GTTCAAGCCGCTGTTGATAACGGCGTCCATGTCGATAACGCGACCGAGTGCCTCGACGTAGGGCAACATGTAATCCATAAAGTGAACGTTATCCATTTTGACGGCGCGTTCAAACGGAATGCGCTTGACAACTTTGTCGACGCCCTGCGCGATAATTTCATTGGCGCGGTTCTGGATTATTTTAGTAGTTTCTGCACTTGCAGGGCCACCAGTTGTCGGGTCGTATTTAATGCCGCCGTCAGTCGGAGGATTGTGGCTCGGCGTAATGACAATGC
The DNA here is from genome assembly GCA_905236665.1 of uncultured Selenomonadaceae bacterium. Classification (GTDB taxonomy): domain Bacteria; phylum Bacillota; class Negativicutes; order Selenomonadales; family Selenomonadaceae; genus Quinella. Next base: position 276 of record CAJONF010000109.1, read on the forward strand.
CGTCCGCCTGTTTAGCTTCTTTACGCTCGTAATTGTGAGCAAGAATAATGCGGCTAACAACGGGCGTGGGCACGGGTTTAAAATCTTCCTGCAAGATTATTTCGACGCCGTTAGCCGCCAAAACTTCTACGCAGGAACGCAGAGCCGGTTCGGAAAGGGCGTGGGTATCTGCGCCGATATACAGCGGTCCTTGAAGTTTTTCGGCGGTGCGATATTCGTAAACCGCCTGCGCGATGGCAAGGATATGTTCTTCGTTAAAGCTACGGAGTTTGGAACTGCCTCTGTGCCCCGATGTGCCAAAAGCAACGCCCTGCGTTTTGTTTTCAGGGTCGGGTCTAAGAGTGTAGTAATCGCTGATCAGCGACGGAAGGTTGACAACAGTTTTGCTCATGAAAAATCCCCCTTCAATTAAAGAAAATTTATGCCACGCTCAAAAGAGCGAATTTGACTTACCATTTAGGATAATCAGCTTTTTTAATAACAGGAGATTTCGCATAAAGCGAAACCTCTTCTGGTGAACTGATATACATAACCTTTGCGATTTTCCATGTAGTTTTTCCACTGTGATTGACATGAACTACAACAAAATCACCGACGCGAATGTTATTATTATCACCCAACAAATAATCAAAACGTTTTTTGCTATTCTTTTTGAATATCACTTGAACAAATTGCTTTGACGACGAGACAGAGTCCGTTTTTGGATAGTTAGGTTTGGGCGATGGCGACGAAATTACCCGCGTTGGTTGTTGAGGTGGATCTATTGTTGGATAAGTGGGATATTCTTCAGAATTTAGAAGATTTTGCCTTAATTGTTCTGGTGTTAATGGCGATACTTTACCTGGTGAAATATTTTGAACGGAAGATTGCGGCTGAACATAAATCGATTTTTCAACGATTCGGATTTTTTCTACTTCACGAACGACAGGTTGCGGAACATAAACAGGTTTTTCGACAATAATTTTACGAGCTTCAGGTGGCGACGGAGATGGAGGAGGTGGAAGATGCGGTAATCTCCTAATCACCGTAGCCCAAGCATAGGTTGATCTTTCGCCGGGTGCGCTGACATACTTCACCGTTGCAATCTTGTATTCTCTTCTACCGGTAAATTTATCATTAACTGGAACTTCAACGAGGTCATTTACCATTAAGTCGAGATTATTCTCGAAAAAGTAGTCGTAAGTTTTCGTTTGCCCTTCCTTAAACACAACCGAGACAAATCTTTTAGGTTTCGGTTGTGGTGTCGGTAGCGGCGGAATCGATGGCGGCGATATAGGTTTGTGCTGGTCAACATTTTTATCTGATAAATGTATCAAAAATATGAGTGCGCAAAACAACCCAACAATAAAAACTATATCCATTGCAATTAGCCTACCTTACGCGCGGATAATGGCGAGCAGTTCATCACGTTTATTTTCCATTAAAGCTTTGTCGCCGCGTGATTCGACATTGAGGCGGATATAAGGTTCGGTTTGACTGCCGCGCAGATTAAATCGCCACGTCGGGAAATCGACGCTGAGTCCGTCAACGTAATTTACTTTGCCAGCCGCGCCGTAAATTTTTTCTATCTTTAACATAATTTCTTTGACTTTGTCGACGCTAGGAACTTTTGTATTAATTTCGCCGCTAACAGGATATTTAGCAATCCTGTCCGCCATAAGTTGCGATAAAGTTTGGTCGGTGTTGCTCAAAAGTTCAAGAATCAACAGCCAAGGAATCATGCCGCTATCACAGAAATAAAAATCGCGGAAATAATGATGAGACGCCATTTCGCCGCCGTAAATCGCATTTTCAGCACGAAGTGTATCCTTCATGTAATTATGCCCTGAACGACACATAATCGGCGTGCCGCCAAAAGTTTCAGCAATATCAATCGTATTCCAAATAGCTCGCGGGTCATGAATAATTTTTTCTCCGCGATTTTTCTTCAAGAAAGCCTCGGCAAGCAGTCCGACCATATAATAACCTTCGATAAAACTTCCCTGTTCGTCGAATAAAAAGCACCTGTCAAAATCTCCGTCAAAGGCAATGCCACAAACTGCGCCGTTATCAATAACAGCCTTTGCAGTTTCATGGCGGGCATCTGGGAGCAAGGGATTTGGTACGCCGTTTGGAAAATAACCGTTGCCGTTGTTGTGAACTTTGATAATTTCAAACGGCAAGAATTTTTCCAGCTCGTTAATAATCGGGCCAGCTGAGCCGTTGCCGCTGTTAATGACAACCTTAAGCGGCTTGAGATTTTTTATGTCAACATAGGAAAGAAGGCGTTTAATATAATCGGGCTGAATATCAATGCGATAAACAGTGCCGGTAGCTTTTCGGAATGACCAATCGCGGGTTTCATTCTCTACCGCCGCTTTAATGTCAAGCAAACCGGTTTTGGGGCTGACGGGGCGCACGCCCTTTCTAACGAACTTCATGCCGTTATATTCTTTAGGGTTGTGAGATGCGGTAATCATAATGCCGCCGTCGAAATCGTGAAAACCCGTGGCGAAATAAATCATTTCGGTGCCACATTGCCCGATGTCGAAAACGTCACAATCCGCCTCGGTTAATCCGCGAGCCAGTGCATCAAAAATTGTCGGACCGGAAAGGCGAATATCATGACCGACGGCAACTTTTTTGGCATTAAAAATTTCGGGGAAAACTCTGCCGACGCGGTATGCCAATTCTTGATTTATGCTGTCGGGATAAATTCCGCGAATATCATATGCGCCGAAGCCGGAGGTGTTAATTGCCATTTGTTTGCGCTCCTTTCGTAGCTAATGTTGCACCTTAAAACCAATTATGTATTCTACACGAGCAAAAATTCCCCTGTTAAATTTGCAGAAAATTTTAATGAAGTTTACATGAATTCTTAGCGTGTCGCCACCGAAATTAGTCCTTTGAAAAAAATTTCTCAAAGTTATTGCCTGTTAAAAGCAATTATGGTATATTAATCGGCGGTTATGACAGGTTGAGGATTTTTTTATTTGTCAAAGCCAATCAGACGGGTGGTAGAAATGGAAGTAATCTTGTCGGAGTATTTAGGATTTTGTTACGGCGTAAAACGGGCGATAAAAATTGCCAGAGAGCACGCGGATGGGAAAAGTTGCACATTGGGGCCTATAATCCATAATCCGCAAATGGTAGAGCGACTGCGCGTCGAAGGAGTCGGGGCAGTCGAAGATTTGACGGCGATGGAGGAGGGCACGATAATAATTCGCTCACACGGCGTGGGTCCGCAGGTTTACAAACAAGCAAAAGCAAGGGGTTTAAACATAGTCGATGCAACTTGTCCGCACGTGAAAAAAGCGCAACTTTCTGCAAAGGAATTGTCGGAGGACGGGCGAGAAGTTGTAATAATCGGTGAAAAAAATCACCCCGAAGTGAAAAGCATTTTTGAATGGTCGAACAAGCGGGCAATTATCCTGGAGACGGAACAGGACGCGGAAAATTTCGCGCCTTGCCCCAAACTCGGAATAGTTTCTCAAACAACGGTGAGCGGCGAAAATTTTATCAAAATAGTGGCGCACCTGCTCAAAAAATCACACGACATAAGAATTCTACGAACTATCTGCACAGCAACTGACCAAAGACAAACAGCAGCACTTGAGTTAGCGTCAAAAGTTGATGTCATGCTGGTTATCGGTGGACGAAACAGCGCAAATACAACGCGACTTGCACAGCTTTGTGAAAAAAAATGCAGGACTTACCATATAGAAACAGCTCAGGAACTTTCTCCTGTTTGGTTACAAAACGCCAACAAGGTTGGCATAACAGCCGGAGCCTCAACGCCGGACTGGATTATCGGGGAGGTTTATAAAAAGTGTCAGAGGATTTGAAAAACGTGGAAGATATGGGTAATTGGCTTGATGAGTCGGAAGGTTTTAAAGAAATTCGCGAACATGAAGTAGTAGAAGGAACTGTTGTTTTGGTTAATCGCGACGAAGCTTATGTGGATATAGGTTACAAGCAGGAAATTGCTATTCCGAAAAAAGAACTCGCGTTGCCTGAACCGGATTCGGCGGAAGATGTCGTTAAGGCGGGCGATGTGATTAGAGTTTATATTCAATCTCTCGGCGGCGAAAATGGCGGCGTCCTTTCCAAAATTAAAGCCGATGCTGAAGTTGTTTGGGATGAACTGCGGGCGATTAAAGCTCACAACGATCAGCCCGATGTCGAAGAATTGCAGACGCTTGACGCAAAAATTAACAGCGTCGTAAAGGGCGGCTTGACAGCCACGGTAAATGGTCTGCGCGGATTTATTCCCGCCTCGCAAATGGAATTGCACTTCGTTAAAGATTTGAGCGGCTACATTGGACAGACTGTTAAGGTTCTGCCGATTGAAATTGAATCGCATAAACGCCGCTTGGTTCTCAGTCGCCGCCAGCTTTTGGAACGCGAACGCGAAGCTAAACAGCAGGAAGTCTTTAATACCCTGCATGAAGGCGACGTTCTGAAAGGTACCGTCAAACGTCTTGTCGATTACGGCGCATTTATCGACGTGGGCGGCGTGGACGGCTTGGCTCACATTTCCGATTTGTCGTGGGAACGCGTCATATACCCTTCGGACGTGCTTAAAGTCGGCGATGAAATTGATGTTTATGTTAAAAATGTTGACCCCGAAGCGCGCAGAATTTCCCTTTCCGTCAAACAAACTCAGCGCGACCCGTGGCTTGACAGAGCAGAAAATTATCACGAAGGTGACTTTATCGAAGGCAAAATCGTTAAACTTGCCAAGTTTGGCGCGTTCATGGAAATTGAATCCGGTTTTGACGGCTTGATTCCTATGGGCGAACTTAGCGACCGCCGTATCGAAAATGCGGACGAAGCCGTTGCCGTCGGCGATATCGTTAAGGTTAAAGTTATGCGTATTGATCTCAAGCGCAAACGCATTTCCCTTTCGATTAACCGCGCCCGCCGCGAAGGTGCCAATGCTAACTTCAAACGTTATCAGCCCGAAGCTGAAGAGTAAAAAATTTCAGACTCCCGAAAATTTAAAAGAGCGAGCAATTTCGGTTGCCCGCTCTTTAGTTTTATTTTAACGCCTCAGCAAGTTTGGCGAATTCTTCAAGGCTTAAAGTTTCAGCGCGGCGCGCCCCGTCAATTTCTGCGCCTGCCAACGCCGATAAAATTTTTTCTTTAGCAAAGCCCGCGCCCGTCAACGAATTCAACAGAGTTTTTCGACGTTGAGCAAATGCCGCACGTACAATTTTTATAAAAAAATCTTCGTCGCGAACTTCAAACGGCGGCTTGCGAACGTCACAGATAACAACTGCGCTTGTGACTTCCGGCGGCGGCAAAAAACTTTCTGGCGGAACGTCAAAGGCGATTCGCGGCTCCGAACGAAATTGCACCGCTACTGACAATGCTCCATAAATTTTTGAGCCTGGAGCGGCTGTCATACGTTCTGCTACTTCGCGCTGAACCATAGTTACGATTTTTGTCACCGGTAAATTTTTTTCTAGCAATGTTAGCAAAATCTGCGTCGTGATGTAGTAAGGCAGATTCGCCACAACTTTAAATCTGCGCGGCATGAGTTCAGCAAGATTTATTTTTAATATGTCCCCTTCTATCAATCGGAAATTTTCGTAGCCCGCAAGTGTTTCGTTTAGCACGGCGGGTAATTTTTTGTCAAGTTCAACTGCCGTGACCTGCGCGCCCGCCTCCAAAAGTCCCTGCGTCAAAGTTCCTATGCCCGCTCCGATTTCTAAAACTTCTTCGCCGGATTCAATCTCCGCCGCCGCGACGATTTGCCGTACAATTTGAGCGTCGATTAAAAAATTTTGTCCCAAACCTTTGACTGCGCGTAATTTAAATTTTTTTAAAATGTGTCGCGTTGCTGAAGGGTTAGCTATTTGCGGGTGTAACATTTTTAAACGCCTCCAAAAATTCTGCACGTGTGATGCCGTAATTATTCAGCCGCCGAACAAAAGTTTTCACGTTGCCATAACCAATGCCCAGAGCCGCGCCGATTTTATCGCGAAGTTTGGAACTGTTCGTGCCGCTGGAAAGTTTTAAAGCAACCATTTCCGACGCAGTGAATTCTTCGCGAGGATTTATTTCACGCGTGCGAACTTTGCTTAAAGCTCTGCGAATTGATTCCGGTGACGCTTGCTCAATTCCAATGTCATTATTGGCTGTCGCCTCGTCGCGGGGAATGTAGGCGTGTTTAGCTTGTGGGAATTTCTTCGACAAAAAATTTCTGATATTCTCGCCTGCCGAATCGGGATCAGTCAAAATTATTATCCCGCGCTTTTTATACGCCGCAGAAATATTTTCCAATGTGCGCCGCGTCAAATGAAAACCGCCCGTCGTTATACAATCCGCCTCGATTGCGCGATTTATTGCCGCAACGTCTGCTTTCCCCTCGACAATCAAAACTTCTTTCAGCAAAAAATTTCACCTGCTCTCAAAAAATAATCGGCGTAGAAAAATCTTTTTGTAGCGGGCGTGGCGTTTCAAATAAAATTTCCCGCAAGTCCGTCGCTAAAACGTCGAACAGCAAAATTTTTTGATAAGATTCTAATTTTCTGCGCCGTTCGTAAATATCTCGGTGATTTAAATGTTTTGTGAGTTTCGTGACGATTGGTGCGTTGATTTTTTTTAATAATTTTCTTCCGCGTTCA
>CAJONF010000110.1 GCA_905236665.1 uncultured Selenomonadaceae bacterium
CATTGCCAAAGTTACAATGTCTACGTTGCCGGTACGTTCGCCGTTGCCAAAAAGCGTTCCTTCAATCCTATCTGCGCCCGCCAAAAGTCCCAGCTCACAATCCGCCACGCCACAGCCGCGGTCGTTATGCGGGTGCAAACTCAAAACAACTTTGTCACGGAACTTGAGGTATTTATTTATGTAAGCAACCTGCATGGCGTACACATGCGGCAAAGACATTTCCACGGTCACGGGAATATTTATAATCGGGCGGCGGTCAATGACAGGCTCCCACACGTCCAAAACGGCGTTGCAAACTTCCAAAGCGTATTCCGGCTCGGTGCCCGTGAAACTTTCCGGCGAATATTCAAAACGATAATTTGCGCCGGCTTTTTCCGTGAGTTCAAGCAAAAGTTTTGCGCCGTCGATTGCAATTTGTTTAATCCCGTCCTTGCTCATGCGGAAAACTTGTTCGCGTTGAGCCACGCTGGTTGAGTTGTAAACGTGAACGATAGCATTTTTCGCGCCGTCCAATGCCTCAAAAGTTTTCTTTATGATATGTTCCCGCGCCTGCGTCAAAACTTGAACTGTCACGTCATCGGGAATGAGATTATCTTCAATCAGCCTGCGAAGGAGCGCGTATTCAGTGTCACTCGCGGCGGGGAATCCGACTTCAATTTCTTTGAATCCGATTTTGACAAGCGTTTTATAAAATTCGATCTTTTCGTCCAAGCTCATCGGGATAATCAGCGATTGATTGCCGTCTCGCAAATCAACACTGCACCACGTCGGAGCTTTTTCGGGATATTCTTTACGCGCCCAATCCAAAATAATTTCGGGCGGCATGAAATAACCTTTGCTGTACTTTGCATGATTCTTCAAACTCAACACCTCGTTGATAATGCGCAATGCTTAATGCGCAATTAAAAAAAATTTTACGCGGCAATTATATTCGCAACTTCTTTTAAAGTAAAGCCTTTAATAATCCTCAAAAAATTGCAAAAAAATTTCCCTGTCCACAATCGGGGGGCTTTTTTATTGTCTGCAAAGCCGTATCAAAAATTTGCGCGGGCAAGAATTTATGATATAATCGCGGCGAAAGGAGTGGAAAATTTTTTATGAAAGATATTCTCGATGTACACGTTCACACTACGGCGAGCACACACGCTTATTCCACGTTCGGCGAAGTTATTGCCATGGCGAAGAAAAAAAATTTGGAGCTGTTGGGAATTGCTGATCACGCGCCGAGCGTCCCAGGTTCAGTTCACAGTTTTTATTTCGTAAATTTTAAAATGATTCCACGCGAAATTGACGGGCTGAAAATTGCTATGGGTTCGGAGCTAAATATAATCGACTATTCCGGCAGTACCGATCTTCCTGCTCAAATTTTAAAGAAAATTGATTATGCCATTGCCAGCTTGCACAAAGAATGTATAACGCCTGGGAGCGTGGCGGAAAATACAGCGGCGATTATCGGCGCAATGAGAAATCCGCACGTGGTGATAATCGGTCACCCCGACAATCCGCAATTTCCCGCCGATTTGGACGCAATAGCCCGCGCCGCCGCTGATAATAAAGTTTTGCTTGAAGTAAACAGCAGTTCCTATTTGCCTAAAGGTCATCGTATCGGTTCGGCGGAAAATGCAAAATTAATGTTGGCGGCTTGCAAAAAATATGGCGCGGCTGTTATTATGGGTTCCGACGCGCACATTGATCTTGACGTTGGAAATCATAAGCTTGCACAAAAAGTTTTGGCTGAAAATAATTTTCCTGAAGAACTTATCGTTAATTCTAGCGTTGATAAATTTTTTGAGCGCATGAAATATAGAAAATCATTAGCACCGAAAGGAGCGTAAAAATTTTGTTGGTTCACGAAATTATAAATAATGGTCACGAAGAAGATATTGCCGTTGTCGACGAGGGACGGCAGATAACCTACTCCGAACTCAAGCAGGGCATAAAAAAATATCGCAACCGCCTTTATGAACTTGGAATTCGACAGGGCGATCGCGTAGGAATTTTTTCACGCAACAGCGCGGAATTTATTTACACTTACTTTGCGACGACTTCACTGGGAGCAATCAGCGTCCCGATAAATTTTCAGCTCAGCACACGCGAGACCGCTTACATTTTGCAAGATGCGGGCGTTGAACATTTGCTCACTTACGAGCCGTTGACTTTTAAGGAAAAAATAGTTACTCAACACGACATTGCGACGTTCGGCGATAAAATTTCTCCCGACGCCCCCGAACTTCCCGCAGATTTTGGCGAAAACAATCCCTGCGTCATAATCTACACTTCCGGCACGACCGGCAATCCAAAGGGCGCGGTTTTGTCTCATAAAAATCTTGTTCACAATACGCGCCAATGCAAAGTTTTCAAATGTCACCGCGACTGTAAATCTATTTGTGTCCTGCCGATGTATCACTGTTTTGGCTGGACGTGTACCGTTTTGAATACTTTTTATCGCGGCGCAGAACTTCACGTCATGAGACTTTTCAAGCCTAAAGAAATGGTTGATATGGTTCGCGAGCAGAAAATTACTGATATAATTATCGTGCCGTCGATTTTTAAGCTAGTAACTGCCCTTGCAAAGCCCGAAGATTTTAAGACGGTGAGATTTTTCATGAGCGGCGGAACGACTTTGCCCGACAAGGTTGTTGACGAGTTCAAAAGTAAATTTGGCAGACCGATTGCGGAAGGTTACGGCTTAAGTGAGGCGTCGCCCTGTGTATTTTTGACGACTCATGGCGAAGAGCGGCAGGGTTCTTGCGGAAAAAAATTAGACGGCGAAGAAATTCGGCTTGTCGACGAAAACGGTATAGACGTTGCTCAAGGTGAAGTCGGGGAAGTTTTAGTTCGCGGCGGACAAGTCATGCTTGGCTATTGGAAAAATCCTCAAGCCACTGCTGAAACTATCGACAAAAACGGCTGGCTTCATACCGGCGATGTGGGCAAAGTCGACGCGGACGGTTATTATTACATTGTCAACCGAATCAAAGAAATGATTATCAGCATGGGCGAAAATATTTATCCCCGCGAAGTCGAAGAAGTTATTTACAAATTCGACGGAATCAAGGATGCGGCGGTTATCGGCGTCGATGACAAATTGCGCGGGCAAGTCGGAGCTTGTTTCTATGAAGTTCAAGACGGCGCAAAAGTTGACAAGAGCGAGCTTAAAAAATTTTTGCAAAAGAATCTTGCCTTGTATAAAGTTCCACGCGAATTCAAGCAGATACCCGAAATGCCGCGCACGTCTACCGGAAAAATCTCCAAGCGAAAAATTTTAGAAGATTATCTCGCGGCGAAAGGGCTTTGACATGAAAAAATTTTTAGCCGCATTGACGGTCGCTTTCATTTTGGTTAGCAGTAATTTCGCCGAGGCAATTCCTTTTTCGCGCACACAGCTTGATAAAATTTTTTTCGAGGTTGAACAAATTCCTGCGCCCGATTCAACTTTTGATTTAAATGCCGAGACGCTTAAAGAGAAATTCAACGGGATAATCACGCCAATTTTAAAAGATGCTGTCGGCACCGATAACCTTTCGGCTATGGCGCATCTTTTTTTGATTAAGGATTATAAAATCTTCAGCAAACCGACGGGTGACATTTTTGCTAATATGTTCGGAGATTATCGCGTGGCAATCGTCGGAACCAGTGCTACAGGCGAAAATTTTAAGGTGCTGAATTTTTACTACACAACGCCCGAAGAAAAAGACGAATCAATTTTTACCGTGTGGCTATTGACGGCTTTTGTTAAGAGTATCGC
>CAJONF010000111.1 GCA_905236665.1 uncultured Selenomonadaceae bacterium
GTTGATGACGGGGGGGGGTGCTTTTTAGATTTGGGCGCGAACATCGGCACGACGGGAATTTATTTTACAAAGAAACTCGCTCCGAATTTAAAGTTGCTCGCTTTTGAACCCGACACCGAAAATTTTAAACTCCTGCGCATAAATTTAATCCTCAACGATATGGGCGACGACAAAGTCACAGCTGTCAACTGCGGGCTTGGTGACAAATTCGACGAAATGACAATGTATAGAGATCTGGAAAATCCCGGACATAATAGTTTCACCGACCCTAAAGATAATATCCCGACGGAAACGGTTAAAATTATGCCGCTTGACGCCTACTTTGACGAAAATAAAATTTCTGCGCGTGATGTCAAATACATTTGGATTGACACGGAAGGTTTCGAGCCGCAAGTTTTATTTGGCGCGAAAAAAATTCTCACAGAAAATCCCGCTCCGCTCTTTATGGAATTTAATCCTATGGTTTGGAGCAAATCCGGTAATCTTAAAGGAATGATTAACCTGCTTAAAAAAGTCGGCTACGCGCATTATCTTTGGATTCCCGAAGTTGAACAAACCGCTAAAGAAACACTTTATCCCATTGATAACCTTTGGAATTTTAGAAATGCAACAAATGAAATCGGCTCCATGGGTGATATTTTCCTCATCAAAGCCGGTGCAATTAGGAACTAAACATGAAAAAATTTTTTTACAACAGAACACTTTTAATCGTCATATGCATTGGTTTATTCGCCGCGCTGATTATTGCCGGTCAACGCTACTTTGTGGAGAGCAACAATAACCAAGTTGACATGGCGATTGATTATCAAAATATCGTCGATCTTGCTGAGCGCGAAGGCTTGGAGTTCGACGATGTTTTAAAGCAGATTAAAGAGGCGGGCATAACTTCGCTTGCTGTTTACGATTCGACGCTTGAACGTCTTGGACAGACGGGAAAAGTTTTTACAATCGCGGGCAGTGAAATTTTAGCGAACTATCAAACCGGCACGCTTAACAACGACCTTTGGCGGCAGACGATTGAATTTGGTTACATTGAGCCGAACAGAGTTTACGTTGTCGGCGGCGACCTTGAAAGTTATTACGACACTAAAGAGGCTCTTTATCAGCGGCTTGGCGAAGAGCGCGTTAAAGTTTTTTCTGTCGGCGGAATTGAAGTTATCGAAGTCAAAGCCCAGTTGACCGAACTAAAAAAAATGCCGCTCGGTATGCCGCATGACCAGATGAATAAAACACGCGCCGCAGGTTTTAATATCCTCGCTCGCCCGATGAATTTTAGAAAGTGCACGGCGGAAAACGTTAAATTTTTTTTCAACAGGATTGAACATTATCCAATCGCCGCCGTTGTCTTTGACGGTCCTGAAGTTTTGGGAGCGTCAAATTTTTTGGATTTGACTGCAAACGAAATGCTCAAGCGCAATTTGACTTTTGGCGTTATTGAACATTTCACGCAGTTAAAATTTTATCCGCAACTTGGCATGGAATATCTTGCAGAAAAAATCGGCAAAGATCACGTCGCCCGCCTCTATGCCATTCCAAAAGACGAGCAACCAAAGCTTGCAATGTCCACGGCGATAACCCGCTGGTCGACCACTGACAGAGAACGAAATATCCGTATCAATCTCCTGCGCATTTACGAAAAGCCCGAACCCGAAATGACTTTGCTTGAAACGAATTTGAAATATTTCCGCGAAGTTCACAAAGCCCTTGAACACGACGGCTTTACTTTTGGCAAGGCGAGCACCTTTGAAAATTATTATCCGAACGTTATCCTGCGCGCTCTGGTGATTATCGGCGTGGTGGCGGCGGGAATTTTATATCTGTCGTTAATATCGCGCCGACTCAATCGCAATCGAAAACTTCAGCTACAACTTTTTGCAATTCTGGCAGTCATAGCGGCTATTCCAATTTTTATGGGCGCGGGCGGTAAAGTCAGAATTTTGGCGGCATTCATGAGCGCGAACTTATTCCCCGCATTGGCGATAATCTGGCAACTCGATTTACTGCGCGTGGTTCAATTTAAAATCCGCGTTCAAAATCGGGCGGCGCGGCTTAAAGAAAATTTATCGACATTGCAACTGGTGTGGACTTCGGGCTTTGCATTGTTGGTTACGGGCATTTTATCAATGACGGGCGCGGCTTATCTTTCTGGCGCATTATCAGACGTGTCGTATTTTTTGGAGTTTGAAATTTTCCGCGGCATTAAATTAACTTTTATCATGCCGCTAATTTTGGTAGCCGTGGCGTTTTTGCAAAGATTTAACGTCGTGGACGAAGTCAGAAAAAATGTCCCCGCCACGCAGCAGATAAAAGAAATTTTAAATAAATCTGTCAGCGTAAAAGCTCTGGTCGCGCTGATGGTCATTATGGGCGCATTCGTAGTTTTGATAGCCAGGAGCGGACATACATCGGGAATGCCGGTTTCAGGCGTCGAAATAAAAATCCGCGCTCTGCTTGAAGAAATTTTTTATGCCCGCCCGCGCTCGAAAGAAATTTTCTTCGGGCACCCCGCGTTTATGCTAGCATTCGCCGCCTTCTTGAAAAAATTCCCGAAGATGATTTGTTTTGCGCTGGTCATGGCTGCCACAGTCGGTCAAAGCTCTATGGTTGAAACTTTTGCTCATATGCGCACGCCGATTTTTATGTCGTTCATGCGCGGCGTTGACGGCTTAATCCCCGGCGCGATTATCGGCGCGGGCTTGATAATTTTCCTACAAATTTTTTCCCGCCAACTTAAAAGGAGCGATTAGATGATTCACGTTTGTTTCGGGCTGTATGACAAGACAGGGCATTATTCAAAATTCACGGGCACAACAATTTTGTCGCTCTTTGAAAACTATAGCACCCCCCCCCGTCTATAACTGTTCACATTCTGCACGACAATACACTCTCGAATGAAAACCGCGATAAATTTTCCTACATTGCCGGTCGCTATAGCCAAATCGTAAAATTTTATAACGTCGAA
>CAJONF010000112.1 GCA_905236665.1 uncultured Selenomonadaceae bacterium
TACACCTACTACACAAGTAGTACGCCCGTAACCACAGACTACACCGCTTATACGAGTTTTGCCGGCGCGATTGAAACTGTAACGCCCGCCTTAAATTCAACTACTGCTTTTTGGGAACTCGACCTTTCGGGAATGACCGTTGAAAATTTTAGCAAAACATACGCAGGAAAATCTTTGCAATTCAATTCAAATACTTATAAATTTTACGACTCTTCTCTGCAACCTATGCTTAACGGTTTTGAAGATGATAGCGGCTCCCGCACGGCTCCACGTACACAGATTGACATAAACAACATCAGACAAAGCGTTGACAGCGGACTTTCACTCGCGGCGGCTCTTAAAAATGCGTTGTCTTCAGTAAACGTTGCAGTTGACGGCGACAAAGTAAAATTTTATTCCAGTTACTCCGGAACGTCTGGAAATAATAGCACGGTTATTTTTTCGCAGGAAACGACTCGCCACTACGACATAGATTTTTCAACGCTTAGCGTAAAAATTCCCGACGAGCTTTATGGCAAAGGTTTTCGAGCTTACTGCGCGACTGACAACAAGGAATGGTTTAATTTCGTTTTCACGGACGGCACTGACACTTATGACGCCAGCAAGCTTAACATAAAATCAATAGAAATTAACGTCTCTGCCGTGAGCAATGTAGATGAACTTGTTCAGGCGATTTACGACCAAGCCAATCCGATTTTGACGGGCGACAATCCGAAATTTAATCATCATATGCGCCTTGCCGCTGATTTGGATAAAAATATCATCACGCTTTACGACCATCGCCGCTTTGACGTGAGCAAGCCGCCTTACAATTATCAACAGCGCGGCGCGAAAATTTCTGACGGCGTGGCTTTCAAAGAGGAATACGATCCGGAAAAGAGAAATTTTTCAGTTAGAGATTTGGTTATTCAGCACACGGATAAGGCGAACATGAATATCCACATAAAAATTCCGCAGATGACGCTTGACCATATCTTTGATCCGCTACCGATTGACCCGTCAACAATTTTTGATTATCCTGTCACGACACAGGCGAACCGCGATTATCTTTTGGGTAACCCGAATCCGCCCGGAATCCTTGACACCGTACTAAAATATTTACTCGACGCTGTAACTTTGGTTGGCTCACAAAATCGGCGGCTTGAGTTCACGCTGGAAAATGTCACGACGGAAATAGAAAAATTGACAGCGAGCGAATCGGTAATCCTTGATGCAGATATGGCGCGGGAAATGACTGACTATACAAAACATAACGTCTTAGCGCAGGCGGCGCAATCAATGTTGGCGCAGGCAAATCAATTACCTTCAATGGTTTTAAGTTTATTGAAATAAGGAGCTAAAGATAATGAGCAGACCGGAATGGGACGAATATTTTTTAAACATAGCGCGTGAAGTCGGCAAGCGGGCGACGTGTTTACGGCGACGATATGGCGCGATAATCGTTAAGGACAGAATAATTATCAGCACGGGCTACAACGGTGCACCACGCGGCGAAATGAATTGCATTGACAGCGGCATTTGTGAGAGAGAACGTCTTCATGTGCCAAAGGGTGAACGTTACGAATTGTGTGTAGCTGTGCACGCTGAACAAAACGCGATAATAAATGCTGATCCAGAAAAAATGCAAGGTGCGACGATTTATATCGCCGGTGTGAATTGCGCGGACGGCTCCAATGCCTCTGGTGAACCCTGCAAACTCTGTCGACGCATGATTATCAACGCCCGCATTGCCAAAGTAGTTTATCTTGACCGCGACGGGAAAATTATCAGCAAAATACCGAGCGAAATAGCAGGTTAATCACCGTTGACGCCGAATAAATTTTCCGCAAGGGGTGATGATTATGCTGTACGCGATGATTGATGTAGGCTCGAATACAATTCGGATGGCGGTTTATGATATTGACGGCGACCGCGTGGAAATGCTAATGAAAAGGAAACACACAGTCGGGCTAGCGTCATATGTACGCGATGGCGTAATGCAACGGCAGGGCATTGACAAGGTTGTAGAAATTATCGGGGAATATCGCCACTTTTTGGACGATTTCGGAATAACGCAAGTCACAGCCTTTACGACCGCCGCCCTGCGAAATGCCGTGAACGGTTCGCAAGCTGTAGACGAAATTTCCTTCCGCACGGGGATAAATATCATGTTGATGAGCGGCGACGATGAGGCGACTTATGATTTTATCGGTGCGACGCATGACCTTATCGACGAAAAAGGTTTGCTGATAGATATTGGCGGCGGCTCTACGGAAATTGTCTACTTCAAAGACCGCGAGATTCAAGTTAAAGCCAGCCTGCCGATTGGGAGCTTGAGTTTCCACACGCGATATACCGGAATTCACATTTTGCCAAGTGCGGTAGAATGCGCAGAAATGTACGCTGAGGCAGAAGCAACTGTTAGCGCAGTGCAAGAATTTCAAGCCGTGAGCCACGCGCAGATTTGCGGGATAGGCGGCACATTTAAAGGAGCAATGGCTCTTTATAACGCGATGTACGGAATGACGCGGCAGAATATGCGCATGGAAGTTCGGCGAATTCACGACATTTTAAATCGTTTTCAGCGCGACCGTGAATTGATTGTCCCCGATAAAATTTTGCTGATGAAAACTGTTCCTGAACGTATGCATACCTTTATGCCGGGCTTGATTATCGCTGACGTGCTGGCAAAACGTTTCGGCAGTCTGCATATTCTTTACAGTGATTCGGGCGTTCGCGAAGGATATATTTATGATAAAATTATCGACAAGGACTACTTTTAAAAAGTAGCCAAAAGCGTTCGCGCTCCAAGGTAAAAAATTTTTTAAGGAGCTGATAGAGTGATTTTAGCGGACAAAAACACAAAGGTTATCGTGCAGGGGATAACGGGCAAGGCGGCGACTTTCCATACAAAACAAATGCTCGCTTATGGCACGAAAATTGTAGGCGGCGTGACACCCGGCAAGGCAGGTCAAGAAGTCGAAGGCGTCCCAGTTTTTAATACGGTAGAAGACGCAGTTAAAGCTACAGGCGCGACAGCATCTGTTATTTACGTTCCTGCGCCCTTCGCGGCTGATTCTATTCTTGAGGCGGTCGACGCCGAACTTGATTTAGTCGTCTGCATAACCGAACATATTCCGGTTTTGGATATGATTAAAGTTCGCCGCTATATGGTTGGCAAAAAAACACGGCTTATCGGTCCAAACTGCCCAGGCATTATGACGACCGGCGAAACAAAAATTGGAATTATCCCGCCCAATGTCCAAAAGAAAGGTCACGTCGGTTTAGTTTCGCGCTCCGGAACTTTGACTTACGAGGCGGCATTTCAGCTGATGAACGCGGGCATTGGCATTACAACTTCGGTTGGTATCGGCGGCGACCCCGTCAAAGGCTCCGACTTCATCGACATTTTGCAACTTTTTAAAGAGGACGACGAGACTAAAGCGGTTTTGCTTATCGGGGAAATTGGCGGCAATGCTGAGGAAGACGCCGCGCAGTGGATTGCTGAAAATATGCCGGAAAAACCTGTAGTTGCATTTATAGCTGGGCGTCAAGCTCCACCCGGTAAACGCATGGGACACGCGGGCGCGATTATCAGCGGCGGCAAAGGCACGGCGGCAGATAAAATCAAAGCTCTCAACGCGGTAGGAATTGAAGTTGCAGATACAGTTGCTCACATTGGCGATACCGTTGTTGACACACTCAAACGCGCCGGCATTTACGAGATTTGTCATACCTGCTAAAAAATTTTCTAACCTTTAAAGCCCGCAAGGGTTTATTTTTTGAGGCACGCTAAAAAAAATCTGGAGAGTAAAAATTATGCACGAGGCGACGCTTGCTGAAAATATTTTAAACATTGCGCTGGAGGCGGCTAAACAAAATCAAGCGGCAAAAATTTTCAAAATCGGCTTGACGCTGGGGGAAATGGCGGGCGTTGAGGTCGAAGCTTTGACTTTATCTTTTGACGTGCTAAAAAAAAATACACCAGCTGACGGCGCAGAACTGGCGATAAAGCGCGTGCCGATTAGCGCGGTGTGCAACAAGTGCGGAAAAATTTTTCAGCTGGAAAGCTATAATTTTTTTTGTCCCGCGTGCGACGGCATTTTAATTTTGCAGAGCGGGCGCGAACTTTTGGTTGATTTTGTAGATTGCGAGTGATTAAACTGGAAATAAAACTCATGAAAAATATTTTGGGCGCGAACGATGAAATTGCCGCGCTGAATCGAAAACTTTTTGCTGAACGCGGCGTCGTCGTGATGAATTTAATGGGATCGCCTGGCTCCGGAAAAACTACGCTCCTTGAAAAAACTTTGGTGCGTCTTGTCGATAAAATTAAAATCGCGGTGATTGAAGGCGACTTGTTCACTGCCAAAGATGCTGAACGAATTGAGCGGGCGGGCGTAGAAGTGATTCAGATTAACACGGCGGGCGGCTGTCACTTGGACGCGGCGATGATTCAAAAGGCGTGCACTTCCCTTGACCTGAACGCAATAGATTTATTAATTGTCGAGAACGTCGGAAATTTAGTTTGTCCCGCAGAATTTGACATTGGCGAAAATTTTAAAGCCGTGGTGCTGTCGATAACCGAAGGTGACGATAAGCCGTTAAAATATCCGCTGATATTCAAAGAATCTGAAGTTACATTACTAAATAAAATCGACCTGTTGCCATTCACGAACTTTGATTTAAGATCTGCGCGGGAAGATTTAATTACACTGCACCCGACGATAAAAATTTTTGAAACTTCGTGCACAGGCGGTACAGGGCTAGAAGATTGGTGCACATGGCTACTGCAAAAGGTGGCGAGATGATGGACGGTTTATTCACGGCTGAAAATACGGTGCTGGGTATTGGCAACACGATTTTAAGCGACGAGGGCTTTGGCGTGCGCGTGGTTGAATATCTGGAAAAAAATTTTACCTTCCCTGAAAATGTTCAGCTGGTTGACGGCGGGACGCTCGGTGTTGAGTTGACGCATTTCGTCACGGGGACAAAGCGGCTGTTGATAATCGATTCGATAGACGGCGGCACAGAACCTGGAAAAATTTTTCATCTGCGCGATGACGAGATAAAAGCACATTTTGCGCAAAAAATTTCGGCGCATGAAATCGGTATTCAAGATGTGCTGACGATGTTGGAATTGACAGGCAAAAAAATTCCCCGCGTCGAATTAATCGGAGCACAACCTTTCAGCTTGGAGGCGGGCACGGAATTAACGCCGCAAATGCAAAAACTTCTGCCGGTGTTCGCTGAAAAGGCTGTAGAAATTTTAAAATCGTGGGGATTGGAGGTTAAGCGATGATAATTTTTCCGGCGATAGATTTGCGCGGCGGCAAGTGTGTTCGACTGATTCAAGGCGACTTCGACAGAGAAACGGTTTATTCGGACGACCCGCAAGCTACCGCGCTTAAATGGCAAGCGGCTGGTGCGAAGTTTTTACACGTGGTTGATTTGGACGGTGCAAAGGCAGGTTCCCCGCAAAATCTTGACGCCATAAAAAAAATTTTAGCCGCGATAAAAATTCCGATTGAAGTCGGCGGCGGTATCCGAACTTTGGACGACGTGGAAAAAATTTTGTCGCTGGGAGTTCGCCGCGTGATTCTGGGTAGCGTTGCCGTTGAAAATCCTGTGCTCGTGGAAGAGGCTGTAAAAAATTTCGGCGTTGAAAAAATTGTCGTTGGGATTGACGCTCGCGGCGGATTTGTGGCTGTGCACGGTTGGGAAAAATCTAGCACTGTCACGACTGGCGAATTGGCTAAAAAAATCGTGGCGGCTGGCGTCAATACAATCATTTTCACGGACATTTCTAAGGACGGAATGTTGAGCGGCGTAAATGCGGACATCTTTGCTGAACTGGCAAAAATTTCCGGCGCGCAGATTATAGCTTCGGGCGGAGTTCGTTCGATTGAAGATATTCGCGCTTTAAAATCTCGTGAGGCTGACGGCGTGGCGGGCGTCATCGTCGGCAAGGCGATTTACACTGGCGCGCTTGATTTGTCGGCGGCGATTAGAATTGCGGAGGCTTAAATGTTAACAAAAAGAATTATTCCTTGCCTAGACGTTAAAGCCGGTCGAGTGGTGAAGGGCACGAATTTTGTCGGACTGCGTGACGCCGGAGATCCTGTCGAACTTGCTAAACGTTACGACTTGGAGCGGGCAGATGAACTTGTTTTTCTGGATATCACCGCTTCGCACGAAGGGCGCGGGACTATGGTTGAAGTTGCTAAAAATTGCGCGTCGCAGGTTTTTATTCCGTTCACAGTTGGCGGCGGGATTCGCACGGTTGAAGATATGCGCGTTATGTTGGCGGCGGGTGCAGATAAAATTTCTGTCAACAGTGCGGCGGTTAAAAATCCCCAACTCATCAGCGACGGTGCAAAACGTTTTGGCAGTCAATGCGTCGTGCTTGCAGTTGACGCTAAACGCGCCGATAACGGCTGGGAAGTTTACATTAATGGCGGGCGCAAAAATACTGGGCTTGATTGTCTAGAATGGATAAAAAAATGCGTCGCGCTCGGAGCCGGTGAAATTCTGTTAACCAGCATGGACGCGGACGGCACCAAGGACGGTTATGATATTGAATTGACCCGCGCAGTCAGCGAGGCAGTCAATGTTCCTGTAATTGCTTCGGGTGGCGCGGGTGAATTGGAACATTTTTACGACGTGCTCACGCTCGGCAAGGCTGATGCAGTTTTAGCGGCGTCTGTTTTTCATTATGGCAAATATACGATTCGCCACGTTAAAGAATATCTGCAAAGCCGCGGCGTCGAAGTTAGATTCTAACTAAAACTCTGCAGGAAATTTGCGGCGGCAATAGAATTAATCCTGCGAAAAAATTTTACGGAGGGATAAGCTTGAAAGATTATAAAAGCGAATTTATCAGAAATGTAGCATTCTGCGGACATGGCCGCTCAGGCAAGACCACGTTGCTTGAGGCGGCACTTTTCGACAGCGGCGCGACTACGCGTCTTGGCAATGTCGACAACGGCACCAGCGTTTTGGATTTTGAGCCGGAAGAAACTAAGCGGCAAATGTCTATCAGCGCATCGCTGGCGGCGGTTGAGTGGAAAAAGAATTTTAAAATCAACGCTATTGACGTGCCCGGCTTCCCAGATTTTGTAGCAGAAATGCACGGAGCACTTGCCGCGGCTGATTCTGCTGTTATCGTTGTTAGTGCAAGCGCGGGCGTCGAAGTCGAAACGGAAAAGGCTTGGGCACTTGCTGAAAGTCTCAATTTGCCGCGTGCTTTCTTTATTACAAAAATGGATCGTGAACACGCTGACTTTGAAAAAGTTCTTGCTGACCTTAGAAATAAATTTGGCAACAGCGTCGTCCCCGTTCAAGTTCCCATCGGCAAAGAGGACAGCTTTAAAGGCGTCGTCGATTTGGTTAAAGCCTTCAGCAAAATTGCTAACGATGATGAGCAAATTGACGCGGCGGCGGTTGCTGATGAAGTCGAAGATATGCGCGTGGAAATGCTTGACGCAGTCGCCGAATTCAACGAAGAATTGATGATGCAATATCTTGAGGGCGAAATCGAAGACTTGGACGAAAAAGAAATTTCCGAGGCTCTGGCAACCGGTATTCGCGAGGCAAAAGTTTTCCCAGTGTTCGTCGGCTCCGCGCTTAAAAATATCGGCGTGAAAAAATTCCTTAACAGCGTCGTTGAATTCTTCCCTGCACCGGACGCCAAAGACTACAGCGGCATTAATCCCAAGACTGATGAACTTGTCGAACGCAAAGTCACTGAACCTTTCAGCGGGCAAATTTTTAAAACGATGGTTGACCCGTTCGTCGGCAGAATGTCTTATGTTCGCGTAATTAGCGGCGATATGAAAGGCGATGCAACCTATCAGCTTTTCGGCGAAAATTCGGAAGGGCAAGAACGTTTGAGCGGACTTTTCACCATGCAGGGTAAAAAACAAATTCCTGTTGACATGGCGCACGCGGGCGATATCGTCGTTACGTCGAAACTTGCAAATGCTAAAACCGGCGATACCCTTTGTGAAAAATCCGCACCGATTAAATACGAGCGCATTAAATATCCCGAACCTATGCTTGCAATGGCTGTAACTAGCGAGAAAAAAGGTGAGGAAGATAAAGTTTTCGGCGCAATAACTCGCCAGCAAGATGAAGACCCGACAATTATGCTTGTTAAAAATGCTGAAACTAAACAGACAATTTTAAAAGGCGTCGGCGAAGTGCATTTGGACATTTTGAGCGAAAAAATTCAGCGCAAATTCGGCGTGAAAATGGTTTTGGGTGAACCGCGTGTTGCTTATCGTGAAACTATTCGTAAACAGGTCGAAGTTCAAGGTAAGCACAAGAAACAATCCGGCGGTCACGGACAATATGGCGACGTTTGGTTGAGAATTGGTCCGAATAAAGACGCTAACCCCGAAGTAAACAACGGAAATGTTTGGTCAGAAAGTATTTTCGGCGGCAGTGTTCCACGTCAATATTTCCCCGCTGTAGAAAAAGGCACTCAGGAAACTTTAGCGGAAGGCGTTATCGCGGGCTATCCCGTCGTCAATGTCAGCGTAAACCTCTTTGACGGTTCTTATCACGCGGTCGACAGCTCCGAAGCGGCGTTTAAAATGGCGACCTCCATTGCTATTAAAAAGGGTATTCTCTCCGCTGAACCGATTTTGCTTGAGCCGATTGACGAAATTACAGTCCTCACGCCCGAAAATTACATGGGCGACATTATCGGCAAGCTTAATTCCAAACGCGGCAAAATCTTGGGCATGGATCCTAAAGGTAAGGGCATGACCGAAGTTAAAGCGTTGATTCCGTCCAGCGAGCTTTATAAATATGCAACAGACCTCCGCTCACAGACTCAAGGCAGGGCGTCTTATTCGCTGAAATTCTCGCATTATGACCCAATGCCCGATAAATTGGCTGAAAAAATTATCGAAGAACATAAAAACGCTCAAGAGAAGTAAATAGGAAGTAGGAACTAGGAACTAAAAAATCCCGTCAAAGTTTTGGCGGGATTATTTTTGTGCAAAAAATTTCTTTCGCGCCTTTTTTAGGTCGTTGCTGAATCTTTCTTCTTCGCTAAAAATACAGCCGCAATAATTTTGCCGATAAAGTCCCAGTTCTAAGCTTAAATCAATTCCTTCTTGCCAACCTGCGCGGAAATCTTCATAAAAAAATTTTACGCCGAATTTTTTTCCGAAATTCTCGGCGATTTTTTTCATCAGCTCGTGATTTTGGTGTTTACTATAAAAAAGTGTCGACGTAAAAATTTTAAAATCATTTTCAGCCGCAAATTTCGCCGTCTCACTCAGACGCCATGAATAACAAATGCCGCAACGTTTATGAAAACCGTCCGCAAATTGAATCGTATCCTGTTCATCAACGACGCTTAAAACTTTCGACAGATACCCCCGCAAACCGTAATGATTGTCCGAAAAAAATTTTATTCCGACTTTTTCCGCGAATTCCCGCGCAGTTTTCAATCTTTTTCGCCATTCTTGGTGCGGGTGAATGTTCGGATTAAAAAAATAGCCGACCGGCTCAAAATTTTCTGCTCGTAATCGCTTTGTAGGGTAACATGAGCACGGTCCGCAACACATATGCATTAAAATTCTTTCCATTTTTAATAAATATGATACTCCTTCCACGGAATCTGATCTAAACGAATACTTTGCAAAAATTTTACAATGTCTTTTCGCCCGTAATAATGTGGCGTGCCGTTCGTGTCCTGCGACATTAAAATTATCGGCATATTTCTAAAAAATTGAGCTAAATGATGCCTAACTCGTATTGCTCGCGACGTATAATTCGTCACAGTGCGATTTACCACGACTATGGCGAAAGTTACTCCCTGTTCTATGATAACCGCTCCTTGAATTTTCATTTTTTCTCACTCGCCTTGCAGAATTTTCCTTTTGATTATAAAATATTCCTATAAAACTGTCAAAAGTGCCTCAAAAGGAGTGTCATGCGGCTATGGAAAAATTTTTCACAGTGATTATCATGTTAGCGTTAATTTTTTTCAGCGGTTGCGGCAATTCCGAAACAACTTTGGACGAAAAAGAACTTTTAAACGTTTCTTATGACCCAACTCGCGAATTTTACGCCGAATACAATGAAAAATTTAAAATTCATTGGGAAAAAGAATTACACAAGGGTAAAGTTGTACTAATTCAATCTCATGGTGGCTCCGGCAAGCAGGCAAAAAGTGTTATTGACGGTGTTCAGGCTGATGTTGTAACGCTCGCGCTGTCTTACGACGTAACCCAAATTAAAAACGCAGGTTTGATTCGCGGCGGGTGGCGAAAAAAATTTCCAGATAATTCTTCTCCATATACTTCGACGATTGTTTTCCTTGTTCGCAAGGATAATCCGAAAAATATTCGTGATTGGGATGATTTGGTGCGCGATGATGTTAAAATCGTCACACCAAATCCAAAGACTTCGGGCGGCGCGCAGTGGAATTACCTTGCCGCTTGGGAATTCGCCAAAAGAAAATTCAACGGCGACAAGAATCAAGTCCTTGCCTTTATGAAAAAATTTTATGATAACGCAGCTCCGCTTGATGACGGTGCTCGCGGTTCAACCAAAAGATTTCAAAGTGGAATTAATGATGCGCTTATTGCCTGGGAAAATGAAGCTCTGCTCGCCAAAGAAAATTTTCCGGACGATTATGAAATTGTCATTCCGACTTTGAGTATACTTGCTGAGCCGTCCGTCGCCGTTGTCGATAAAGTTGTTGCCGTAAAGGGAAATCGCGAACTTGCTGAAGAGTATCTAAACTATCTTTATTCGCCTGTAGGGCAAGAAATCGCCGCAAAAAACTTTTATCGCCCGCGTAATAAAGAAATTTTAGCTAAATACGCCGAAATTTTTAAACCGCTAGAACTTTTTACTGTTGATGAGGCATTCGGCAGTTTAGTCAAAGCTCACGACGATCATTTTGCCGACGGCGCGATTTTTGACCA
>CAJONF010000113.1 GCA_905236665.1 uncultured Selenomonadaceae bacterium
GGTTTAGTCGTCAGCGATACGAACATTCCCGTTACAATTAATGTCGGCGACGGAAAATTTACCGACGGCGTTTTCTCCGATAGCGGCTACTCTGTCACGAACAGCGACATTTCTAACTTACTTCAAGACAAGCTGCAGGTTGTTCGCACCGACGACGGCAAAACTTCCGTTCAGTTCAAAGACGGTACGACCTTGACTGACGGCGAACACGATTACTCATTCGACGGCAAATCTTACAACATCACCAAAAATTCCGACGGCTCCTATACGTACAAAGTTACCAATCCCAACAACGAAGTCATCCAATACAATGTCAAAATTAATCAGGGCAATATCACGACTGAAAATAATACTGTCGTCACAGTCAAAGTTAATGACGGTTCAATAGTCGACGGCTACTTCTCCGATAATTCTTTTTCTGTCGACAATTCCGTTATACAAAATATTTTGCGCGACAACTTGAAAGTCGTGCCCACCAACGACGACAAAAATACCACCGTCGCCGTTATCAATAATGAAAACTTAAAAGAAGTTGACGGCAAACTTGTTTACACCGCTTCCGACGGTAAAAATTACGAGTTCAAAAAAATTTCCGATAATCAATTTTTGTACTCCGTAACCACCGGCGTCACCACCACCAACTACAAAGTCACTGTCGTTGACGGCGACATTATTTCCACCAATAACATCCCCGTTTCTATCAATGTCGGCGACGGCACCATTACCGACGGCGTGTTTGCTGATTCCGATTTCACAATTTCCAATCCCGTCATCGAAAATCTGTTGAAAGATAAATTGCAAGTCGTGCAGACTGACGACGGCAAAACTTCCGTTAAATTCAAAGACGGTACGACTTTACAAGACGGCGAAAATATTTATCAAGGTTACACCATTACCAAAGACGGCGACTCATATATTTACAAAGTCACCAATCCCGACAACGAAATTGTGATTTACAACGTGACGATTAATCCGGGCGTCATCACAAATTACGAGAATAAAAAAATTACGATTGACGTTGAGGACGGCATCATTACCGACGGCATTTTCGCCGGCGGCAAGTACACAATCAGCGATCCGACTTTTGAAAATCTCATCGGCAAATTGGATGTCACGCCGACTGACGACAACAATCACACCACCATTAATTTGCCCGACCGCTCAACTATCGTCAAAAATGACGACGGCACTTTCACGTTCACGAACATTGGAATTGACGGCACGATTACCAAGTACAACATTGTGATAAATCAAGGCGACATTTCAAAATTTAAAAATGAAAAAGTTACTATCAATGTCGGCGACGGAAAAAACGATAACGGCACTTTCAGCAACGACGGCTACACTTTGAACAATGACACAATCCGCAATTTGTTGGACGGCGTCATAAAAGTGACGACGAAGGATAACGCGACGACGACGATTGATTTTGTCGACAAAGGCGAAAATGTTTTCACCGACAACGGCGACGGTACTTTCATTTATCGCAAAGACGGCATCGATTATCCGTTCACGAAGACCGGCGAAAACAATTACACTTTCATAATCACGGACAACGACGGCGTCACGAACAATTACACCATTGAAATTAATCCCGGCAACGTCACGAATTATTTTGACAAAAATGTTTTGGTGCAAGTCGGCGACGGTACGATTCAAAATGAAATTTTCACGGACAGCGGTTATACTGTTGACGACGATTTAATCGGCGGCTTGCTCGAAGGTGAATTGAAAGTTGGCTTCGATGGCGTCACGCGCAAAACTACAATCAGTTTCGCCAATGAAGAAAATCTCACTGCGAACGGCGCGAATTATCGCTACAACAAAAACGGCACGACTTACTCATTCAACAAAAATAGCGACGGCACTTTTAATTATGTCGTCACCAGCGGAAACAATATCACAACTTACAACGTCACAGTCAATCAGGGCAAGTTGAATATAATTCACAATAACAATGTCGTCAACGAAAATCCGACTCCCGCGCAGGTTGATAACAATCCCGCGCAGACTCCGACAACGACAACGCCTTCAACTCCGAATAATTCAAATTCGACCAATACCACGCCGACAAATAACACAACTTCAAGGACAACCAATTCTTCGCCCGCGCCCACGACAACGACAACGACGACTTCAACTCCGACGACAAACACCACACCTTCAAACACGACGACAATTTCTGAACCGACGCCGACGACTCCCATAAATTCAGAGCCGGAAGTGACAACGCCGATTAATGACGAGCCTACCACTCCGATAATTGAAGAGCCCGCGCAGATTGTTCAAGAAACAGAAATTCCGACAAATGACGAACCGACGTTGACGCCTTTAACGTCGGAGCCCGAACCCGTGCAGATTGTTGATGAACCTGTTGTTGAACCGGAATTGACGACGACTGAGCAACCCGCGCAGATTTCCGAAAATGAACAACCGGCGGAAAAGGAATTTCCAAATGAAAATTTGGATGATACCGACTACGAACTTAGAAATTCCAACGTTGAAGAATTTCCCGAAGAAAAAGGCGATTACATAGACCTTGATGCGCAGGACCACATTTTGATTGAGACCACCGACACCAACGAAGTCATTCAAGACATCGAAGAAGCTATGCCCGAAGAATTTAACGAAGCCAACACGCGAAACATTGTAAACAATAAAGCGGAATTGACATCAATTTCTGAATCGCCGACTGTCGAAAATTCAGATAGCAATTCGCGCAGTCGCACCGATAATTCGGCGGGCAATGAACGCGGAGCTAACACCAACGCGCCAAATTCAAATGTGAATAATTCGGCGAACAATGATGCGGAAAATATTTCAACCGACATAAGCGGCGGCGGCTTGGAACTCAGAAGTATCACCGACACCACGAATCGCGAAAGTTCAAATCAAACTTCAGAAAATGATTCTGACGCGTCGTCGTCGACAAACTCAGAATCAAATCTGAATGGCGACTTGGGCAATATCGAATCCGGCAGAAGTGATTCTTCGCAGGAAGTCAACGCAGAGCAAAATTCGGAAAATCAATCGTCGCAATCACAAAATGATGATTCGCAAAATAATAACGCGTCGGAAAATCAAGACGCGCAAACTTCTGAAAATGATAGCGACGACGACGATAAGGACGAAGAATCAGCCGCGTAATTTTTTCAAAATCGCAAAAATTAAAATGGCACTCTCGAACGGGTGCCGATTTTTTTTTCGCGCAGATTTATTTTTTTTTGTTCAAAAGATATGTGCCGATTTGCAAACTGTACATCAGCGACATGTTGAAAAAGAATGATGCCATTGCCGCGCAGTTGCCGTGTTTTGAAAATTCGTCGCGAATAATGTCGTCAAGCAATGCCGAAGAAAATTTTTCGTAGACCTTGAATAATTTGGAAAAGACATCTTGCGAAATTGCATCAAGCGCCAAATATTTTATTTCGGGGTGCTGTTGATAAAATTCAAGTTGGCTCAAAAAATTGTCGCATGTTGAAAATCCAGTCGCAAGAGAACGAATCCATTTTCGGACATGGTCAATTAAATTTACTTGTGTGTGCAAAATCGAATTTGGACGATAGCGATAAATGTTGACCGGATTGGGAAATTTCAAAAAGCGTTTGGCACACGACAAACAAAAAATCGTGAAAACTAAATCTTCATTGTTCAAAGTGCGAGGATACTCAATTTTGTTTTGAATCATAAAATCGCGACGAATCAATTTTGACCAAGCCGTCCAAACATATCGGTGCGCGTGAAATTCTTGAATGCGACGACTTATGTCGTCAGTCTCCAAAGTCGGAACTTTCACATAGCCGGATGGTTTAAAACTTTTGACTGTCAATGTCGCGCCCTTCAAATGCGGCGTGTCGGATGTGAAAAATTTTTCGCACTGGACAATGTCGGCGTCGAATTTTTCAGCAGCATCAAAAAGTTGTGCGAGAGCTGTTTTTATTATCAAATCGTCGCTGTCCAAGAAAAATAAATATTTTCCTCGTGCATGGCTTACGCCGACATTGCGCGGCACGGCACAACCGCCCGAATTTTTTTCCAACTCAATAAGATGCAAACGGTCTTCAAACTTCGGTTGATAATTTTTTACAATGTCGCGGCTTTTGTCGGTGGAAAAATCGTCGACGACGATAATTTCAAAATCTTGAAAAGTTTGACATAAAAGGCTGTCTAAAGCTTCGCCGACAAACTTTTCGGTGTTGTACATTGGAATGATGATTGATATTTGAGGAATTTTTTTTTCTTTAGCCATAAAAATTTCTCCGAATAATTTTTAGCGAGCAACGACTTTGCACCGTTCATAAAGGTCGGGCGTGTATGGATTGATGATATTTTGATGATTCGCGTCGTCGATAAAATTTTCAGGATTTAAGTTGCCGAAGAATTTTTCGCCTTTGACGATGAAGTACAACATTTCGGCGGCGCGTTGAGGAATTAAATTTTTACCGAGCGGAGGAAAAGGGTCTAAAAATTGTCCGTTAAATTCGGCAAGCACAGGGTCAACTTCCCAAGGGCTGATGTTTGAATCGACAGTGTCGCGCATCATAAAACGCGCAGCGCGTTCGTCGTCTTGCGGCGTGCCTTGATAAAAAATCGCAAATTCGTACATATCATAAAAATTGCATGTGATGATGAATCGACCATCTTTTAAATTTCCATACTTGATAGATTTGTAATCCAAGTAGTGCGATTTTTTATTTGGGAAAAGCGGAGAGCCATTGCCGACAAAAATAATTTCGTCGTTGCCGTTCAAGAACCAGTCGGCGACAACAACTTCATCAGAAAAGATATGCGGTTGACGCTCAACAGGTTGAGAATGCGCGGATTGAAAAATCAATAAGACGGCTAAAAAATTTAAAAAGGTCAACAAAAATTTTTTTGAAATCACAGAAAGACACCTCCGAAAAAGCAGCACAAAAATTTCTGATGAAGTAAAAAAGCGGCTTAGCGAATTTTCACGAATGATAAACAATTTACAAATTATTCTTTTTTGTAGTATTTAGTTTCAAAACCGTCAGCATCCAAATATAAGCCGGGCGCCCAATTAATAGGTAAGCGCATGACATTCAAAACTTCATCAAGAGTACCTTCGCCTTCAGGCATTTCGCAAATAACTTCGTCGTGAACGTGCATAACAATTTTGTAATTGTTGCGGTCTAAGCGGAGCATGGCCATAGCAAGACAGTCGCGAGCAATAGCTTGAACTATATTTTCGACGAGTCTACCCCCCCACAAGGTATTTTGCCCCCAACCTCTCCCGTTGGATAAATTGCCTTCGTAAACAAGCGTTTCAAATCCGGTGACAGGGTCTACAACAAATTCCGGCTTGTAATAAGCAATGCGCCTGCCACTTGGCAATTTGACAAAAAGAAAATCTTTGTCATACTCAAAGCAGATGCCTTTTTGGCAGAATTTTTTTGTTTGATAACGAACTGCGTATTTCGCGCAATGCTCCATGATTCGCCAAAAAGCACAAATGTTTGGATTTGCCGCGCGCCAATGACTAATAATGTCGGACAACTCAGCATCACTCAAACCCATTTTATCGGCGCCGAAAGCTTTAAGGGCTCCGACATTGCCACCATAACCGCAAGCCAATTCAGCGACTTTACCTTTCGCACGAAGTTCATGATTGACACCGTGTTTTTCAACAGGAACTTTGAACATAGCAGTAGCTGAAGCGCAATAAATGTCGCCACCGTTTTTGAAAACTTCCATTCGCCATTTTTCATTGGCTAGCCAAGCAAGGACGCGCGCTTCAATCGCTGAAAAATCGGCGACAATGAAGCGATTACCTTCAGCAGCGACAAAGGCAGTACGAATCAATTGAGACAAAACGTCAAGTGGATTAACGAAAAAAATTTGAAGTGCGATAACATTCCCCTGAAGCACAAAGCGACGAGCATAGTCCAAATCATCCATGTGATTTTGAGGAAGATTCTGTAATTGAATATGTCGTCCCGCCCAGCGCCCTGTACGATTGGCACCGTAAAATTGAAACATACCGCGAGCTCGATGATCCTTACAAGCTGTGTCCTGCATGGATTGAAATTTCTTGACACTGATTTTGGATATGGTTTCTTTGAGGAGTAGAACTTCGCGAACATTCGGAGGCAGTTTACGCTGCAACAAAGTTTCGCGCGCTTTTTTATCGACACTTGTAACGGGGGCGCCTAATTGCTGTGAAAGCCAATTCAACATTTGCGGGGTGCTGTTGAGGTTAACGCCATCGGTTAAAATTTGACCTTGCTTAAGAGCTTCAGTTTTAAGAAGACCTTCCATCTTGATAGCGTGTTCAACCAAGTTCATGTCAATCCAAACGCCGCGCCCGTTGATAGTCTGATCTAATTTCCAAAGATGCCTTTCAGTACTGGTGGTATAAAATTGAGCGATGCGTTGTCGAATAGCACGTTCGGCTTCAACGTCACGCTTGCAATATTCTTTAAATTCTAACCACTTAGACATGTTGTCGGCGGGCATATTACGTAATTGCGATTTTTTTAAGTCGGCAAAATCCCAAAGAGAAATAAGATTAGGATCTGGTGGGGGGGCGGACTTGGCGGGCGACTTGCGCGGCTTTGAAAAAAATTGCACAAGCTTTTTGCCCTCAGCAAGTTTGCGCTTGTCTGTATCAATTTGCAAAACAGACCCTAAAGCATTCAAACTGGAAGGCAAGCCTAAAGATAAACCTTGAACCATAGTGCATTGCCACTGCATAGAATTGAGCGATTTTCCGAAAAATTTAGACAACACGCAAATTTCAAAGGCCGCGTTAAAAGCCGTTTTAATAATGCCTGGGGAAAAGATAGCTTGTTCAACGTAAGCAGGTAACTTTTCGCCCATAGCAAAATCCACAATTTGAACAGGCTCGTCGTCGAAGGCGTACGCTAATAAAAGTAATTCGCAAGATTCAGCGTACTTATACAGACCTGATTTGGCTATATCAATTTCGCTATAAGTTTCAATATCTATAGCCAGAGAATGCATACCGCGCATAGGGTAATTCACCTTCCATCAACAAAGTTAAAGAGTCGCCTAAGTGATAATTATTGTCAAGGCGGACCGTGATGATTCGAATGAATATTAATTATCTGAAAGCTGCGAAAATGGTGCGAATTTTCGAGCACATTTCTCAGGGCTTCGAGAAATCAGCTGACAAAAATGTTATATTTTTTATGCTATAAGGCAGAGCTAAAAGTTTATAATTTGGTATGCCAAATTAAACACGAAAAGTCGCGATTTTTTTGGGCTTCAACTTGCTGCGCTCTTTCATTTTTCTTTCAGATAAAGCCAAATCGAGTCGCGAACGAAACTTTCGAAAAAATTAGCCCTTAATCGCCCTCCAAAGGGTATACAAATTTGTTATACTTAAATCATGAATGTTCGAACCACCGAATTCATAAATCTTAGCCCTCATTCGCTCAGTCTTTGAAAAATTCTCGTCGTCAGACAAAGCTATCTCATACAATTTATGAACTATCGCATCACAATCCAAATCACTACCGACAACACGACTATCGTCGTCAACGATAGTCGTGTCTAACTTTTCAACATCATCATGCAACTCATCAGCTGACTCCTCTTCCGAAGCGACAAACCTTTCGTCGCCCACGAAAGGTTTGTCGAACGTTTTGTCGTCGTCATAAGAAATTAATTCGATATCGAAAGATTTTTTTAACCAATCGCGCAAAACACCTTCGCCCTGCCGAGCAACTTCAAACATCTTTTCAAGTGCGAAATTTCGATACAATTTCTTATAGTCAGCAGGTCTCAAACAAAATTTAAATTCTTGTGACGAGTCACCACCGAAAACTTCGCGAATACCCCGCGAAAAAAAATATTCGTCAACTTGCTGCTGTAAACCATGCGAAAACGTAAAACAAGCCAATCCTTTCGTCGCTATAGCATATTCGCACCACAAATCTGCGAGATTAGCTGTAACTTCTCCACACAATAAATCGAACGGAGCCTTACCATTTTTTGAAAATGGCATAGTCAATTCAGACTCAACACCACGACGAACCGAAACATCTAATCCAAATAATTTAGATAAATACGCACCGTCTTTAACTTCAAATAAACCACCCGCAACACCATGACGACACCCACAACGACGAGCATGTTCCACCGACGAATACCGACTAAAAACTAAACCATGACGCCTTAACGAAGGTAAATAACTTTTCGGAACTTCCTCACCCAACTCTTTTTTATAATGACGACA
>CAJONF010000114.1 GCA_905236665.1 uncultured Selenomonadaceae bacterium
CGCGACGATAGATTTAAGCGCGTTATCGGCAAAACTCTTGCCGCAAATCTATGAATTGGGCTTTTTGCGCGACGAGGTGCGATATTTTACTTGAAAAAAGATTTTGCGGCTGATATAATGCACTCGTAAGCCAAGAAAGAAATATGCAGTACCATTCCAATTCACAAACGCACAAAAAATCCCCCATCAGGTTTGCGGAGACCTTTTGGGGGATTGCGTTACTAATAACGCAGAATAGTACTCGAATCACCGACGCTTGAGCAGGTAGTCGAATACTTTGCTGACTCCGTAGCGGATTACGGCTTCAGCTACTGTCTTTAAAATCCAAGAAAGAAATTCCATTCCTTATCACCCCCCTTCCGAACGTCGGAAAAGGATTTACGGCGGTGATAGGCGCATTTTACAGCACGAAATCGATTATTTCAAACGATTTGCCTTGAAAAAAGATTTTGCGGCTGATATAATGCACTTAGTTATATGTACAGAAACTCAAATATGATCAAAAGCGCAAAAAAAAGTCCCCCAAGCAGGTTACGCTAAAACCTCTTGGGGGATGCGTCTATATTGACGCAACGTGCTTGAATCACTGCCGCTTATCAAACAACCAGTCAAGCACTTTCCAGACGCCGTACGCTATTACAGCATGAAATTGATTATTTCAAACGATTTGCCTTGAAAAAAGATTTTGCGGCTGATATAATGTCCTCAATAGCCAAATAATAATCATGTAGTTCCACCGTATATCACAAACGCAAAAAGCCCCCATCAGGTTAGCCGAAACCTTTTGGGGGTTGCGTTATCAAGAACGCTTAATTGTGACTCGAATCACCGACGCTTGAATATGTAGTCGAGCACCTCGCGGACGCCATAGCCGATGACGGAGCCGCACACTGTCTTTAAAAGCCAGATAATAATCTCCACCGTACTCACCCCCTTTCCGAACGTCGGATCGGAGATCACGGCGGTGATAGGCGCATTTTACAGCACGAAATCGATTATTTCAAACGATTTGCCTTGAAAAAAGATTTTTGAGCTGATATAATGTGCAAAGAAAACCATATTAGAATCACGTAGTTCCAACCGAAGTCGTAAACGCAAAAAAAATCCCTCATAAGGTCGGCGAAACCTTTTGGGGGATTGCGTTACTCTGAACGCTGATTTGCGATTGAATCACTGCCGCTTGAGCAGGTAGTCAATCACTTTGCTTGCACCGTGGCGAATAACGGCTTCAGCTACTGTCTTTAGGAACCATATTAAAATCTCCAACCTTGTCACCTCCTTTCCGTAAACCGGATCGGAGATCGCGGCGGTGATAGGCGCATTTTACAGCACGATGAAGTTTTTTTCAAACGATTTGCCTTGAAAAAAGATTTTTGAGCTGATATAATGCGCCCGAAGGTCAAATAGCGAACTCAACATTGTCTCACAAACGCAAAAAAATCCCTCAAGCTGGTCCGGATAACCGCTTGGGGGATTGCGTTACTCTGAACGCTGATTAGCACTCGAATCAATGCCGTTTGAGCAGGTAGTCGAGCACTTTGCTTGTGCCGTACCGGATTACGGCTTCAGCCACTGTCTTTAACAGCCAAAGAGCAAACTCTAACACCAATCTCACCTCCCTTTCCAGAAAATTGAGCTGGAGCAGGAGTCACGGCAGTGACAAGCGCATTCTACAGCACTAAGGAAACATTTTCAATAAAAAAACCTGTCACTATATATCAGCGGCAGGTTTTTTCGTTATAAAATGAAAAGTTCCGTGATAAAAACTACTGAACAACACAGCAACGCTACTTTAAAAAGACTTGCACCGAACCACGCCGCCAAAATTCCGAAAATTAACGCCAACCAACCGGAAATTTGCGACTGCGTGGCATCAATTATTGCGGGAAATGTCATTACAGCGAGTGTGACATAGGGTACGTAATGCAAAAACGAGCGAATCGTTACATTTTTAATTTCTCCGCGAATTAAAGTCAGCGGAAGAATTTTTATCGCCAAAGTTACCGCGCTGGCTATTAAAATGTAAATATTTATGTCATGAATCATTATTTTTCTCCTCTATCGGATAAAAAATCGCCGCCGCCCCCGCGATTAAAATTGTCAAAGCTATTGTCCGATTGCCCGCAGAGATTTCTGGGAAAAATTTTTCAGCAAGGAAGCTAAAAATAAAACTGCAAACGACCGCGCCGCCGATAATTTTATCTTTTTTAGCTGGCGGGATAATAACAGCTAAAAACATACCGTAAAGAGCAACACTCAACGCGCTAACAGCTGATTCGGAGAAAAAATCCCACGCGACAATCCCTAAAGCCGTGCCGAGTGACCAACCAGGCAACGCAGTCAACATCGCGCCGTAATTATAAAAAGGATTGAGCCAACGACTTGCACGAGCAATAGAAATGCCAAAAATTTCGTCTGTCACATCAAAACCGACAAAGATTCGGTGATAAAACGGCGTATCGGGCGAAAATTTCTGGCTTAAAACGGTGCTCATCAAAACATAGCGGGCATTAGCGACCAAAGTCAGCAATGCAATTTCAAAATACGGTGCGTCGGAGCCGATAACAGTAAAAGCGGCGTATTCTCCCGCCGATGCGTTGTTAAAAAAGCTGATAATAAATCCTTGCAACGGCGAAAGTCCGACATATTTAGCCACAATCCCTAAAGAAAAGCCCACGACAAAATATCCTAGCCCAATCGGCGTACCGTCGCGAAAACCTTCCATTAATGCTTGCCGATTTTCATTCGTCATAGAAAATTAAACCGTCACTTTCCAGCTGATTACGCAAACCGCGCATGAATTTCGGACCGGGATCAATCTTAATCGAGTAATAACCTTTGATGTTCTCAATAAAAAGTCCGCTTGCCCGCGCTTTGCCCTGCTGATAGTGTCCGAACACATATTTTATCGTTGGATATTTTGCGTGTAGATATTTTATTAATCGAATATTCGATTCAAGTTGAGCTTTAGTTAAATCCTCGCGTCCTTTGTAGCCGCCGACGTTCTCAATGCCAATCGCGCAGTGATTATAACCGATTATATGCCGCGCAAATTTCGTTTCAGGCATGAGCCGCCAAATTGTCCCGTCACGGTCAACCAGGAATTGCGACGCGACATTTAATCTGCCCTCGTCATCGGGCATTTCCTCGGCATAAAAAAATTTCCAAACAGATTCAACATTACCAAACGCCGTCCAATGCACCACGACTGCTTGCGGAATAATTTCACGACAAATTTTTCCATAATGCTTGAGCGTATATTCATCAATCAATTCGTCACGATGAGCCGTCCAAAGAATGAATTTATCGACGAAGGGAACATCTTGAGCCGCGGCGAGCGAATTTGCAAAAAAAATTACAGCCGCGAGGACTGCAAAAAAAATTTTCTTCATAATTTTACCTCACTGAAATAAATCCATTACGCGTCCTACATAATTTTTAGTTTCGGAATAGGGCGGGATACCTCCATAGCGTTGAACGGCGGCGGGACCTGCATTATAAGCGGCAACAGCCAGCGGAACATTGCCGTCGAAGGTGTCAAGCATTTTCCTAATGTATTTTGTGCCGCCAACAATATTTTCTGTCTCGTCATAGGGATTCACGCCAAGACTTTCGGCAGTTTCGGGCATGAGTTGCATAACGCCAATCGCTCCGACGGGCGAAATTTCGTCTTGATTCATATCTGATTCAGCGATTGCAATAGCTTTGACAAGTCGCGGGTCAACGCCGTATTCATAAGCCGTTTGCATGATTAAATCTTCGGTCGGAATAACTTCTGCGTCCTTGCCGAAGTAATTATCCTCAAAAATTTTATCGTCGCGGCTGGGAATTTCTAGTTCAGTATCAGGAAAATCTGCGCGTTCGATTTTTTTAGGATCATGTGGTTGCGGATTAATTTTTTCCGGTGAATCTTGTTCGCCAGGCACATGAGTTTTCGGCGGCTCAGTAGGTTTAATATCTTTTTTATCAGGTGGTTGAGTTTCTTTAATTTCAGATTCGCGCAGAGCCTGTTCAACTTTAGCTGAATTTGCGATCTCATTTCCGTTTACCGGCTGATTCACGCCGGGTAAATTCTGCACCTCGGAAATATTTTGCGTTGGTTTAACAGGATTCATGGCAGCTTGCCGCGCAATTTCTTGTTCAAGCTTAGATTGAAAATCTGCGCCGTTGATACCGATTTTTTCTTCAATTTCGGCGATCCGACGGCGGACTTGGTCAACTCTTTGCGTCATATCCACGCGTTCAACCGGTTGAATGTCAAATTGCATCAAAATTTCCTCACTCCTAAATTATTTTCGCATTGAAAGTTGTAATCCTATCTCATCAAGCATTTTTTGTTCCTCAAAAAGCAATTCCGCATTATATTCATTGCGGCGTTTCTCTTTAAGTTGCTCAATGCTTTTTAGATACGTCATCAGTTGCATTAAAATTTTTAATTTCTGCTGTTTATCCTGCATAGCTTTTAAAATTACTTGCTGTTGCTGTTCGATTTGGTCGCGTTTCCAATTAAAAAAGCTGTTGTACATCATGATTATCCCGACGGTGACAGTTTTACCTTCGCCGGTCATTTCTGCAAATTCTGCTTGCCCTTCGGCGAGTTCACGCATTAAAACCTGTAACCTTGCGCGGCATTCTTCTAATTTTCGTGACGACTCGGCAAATTTCATTTCTGCATCGTCTTTTTTGCGTTTAGTGACTTTTAAAAGCGTTTCGAGCTGAAATTTAAATTTTTTCATATTACTTACCCGAAATCTTCAGGAGTTTTTGTTTAGTAACTTCGTAAGTATCAACCTCAAAAATCCCCTGGCATAAAAATTCATTAATCGAATCAATTTTTCCAATCGCTTCGTCAATTCGCTTGCTGGAACCTTTGACATATGCGCCGATATGAATCAAATCTTCCGCATCTTTATAAACAGCCATCAATGCCCGCATTTTTTGCGCCGCCTGCAAATGTTCTTTAGTTACGACTTCATTCATGACACGGCTAACAGAGCCAAGCACGTCGATAGCGGGGAAATGATTTTGCGCGGCGATTGAGCGGCTTAAAACAATATGCCCGTCCAAAATTGAGCGCACGGCATCGGCAATCGGTTCGTTCATGTCGTCGCCGTCAACCAAAACTGTATAAATTCCCGTGATTGAGCCGGTGTCACTCGTTCCGGCGCGTTCCAAAAGTCTGGGAAGTAGTGCAAAAACCGACGGCGTATAACCGCGGGTAGCAGGCGGCTCACCGATTGTCAAACCGACTTCACGTTGAGCCATGGCAAAACGCGTGACAGAATCCATCATCAAAATAACTTTGTGTCCTTGATCGCGGAAATATTCAGCAATGGCGGTAGCAGTCATCGCGCCCTTTATGCGGACAAGTGCGGGCTGATCACTGGTTGCCACGACGACAACTGCGCGTTTAAGACCTGCCTCGCCCAAATCGCGTTCGATAAAATCTCGAACCTCACGACCGCGTTCGCCAATTAGAGCAATAACGCTGATATCAGCTTCGGTATTGCGGGCAATCATTGAAAGGAGCGTTGATTTGCCGACGCCTGAACCCGCCATAATCCCGATACGTTGCCCGTCGCCCATTGTAATTAATCCGTCAACTGCGCGAACTCCGACATAAAGATTGTCATGAATTCGCGGGCGGGTTAAAGGGTGCGGGGGCGGCGCGTGCAATGGATATTCCGTAGTCGAAAGTATCGGTCCAAGATTATCCATAGGGTTGCCTAAACCGTCAAGCACACGCCCTAAAAGTTCTTCGCCGACTTTGACTTGCAAGGTTTTCTGCGCGGCAACGACTTCACAGCCGGGACCAACTCCTTGCATTTCACCAATCGGCATGAGCATAACAAAACCTTCGCGAAAACCGACGACCTCTGCAGGAATCGGCGGCACGTTCGGAAATTTCGACGTAATGTAGCAAAGTTCACCCACGCTGACTGTTGGTCCCTGCGTCTCGATAACAAGCCCAACAACCTGCGTGACTTTCCCCGTTAATTTAATCGTGTTGCATTCGTTGATAGCGTTCTTGAGTTTTTGCAGGTTAATATCATTTTTTATCATAGGCTCTCCAGTTAACAAAGTTTAAACCTTCGACGCGGCTAAAGTGGCGGATATTCGCCGTGACAAGCGTACAATCGTTGACCATAGAAATTGCCGCAATGTAAATGTCGTTGTCTTCGATAGTCTGTCCCTTGCTAAGTTGAACGTAAATATCAATGGCTTTTTCTATAGCGTTCATATCTAAGGGCAACATTTTCCATTCTTCGCAGAGATTCAAAAAATCATTTAAACGTTTAGACGCGCTAACGATTCTGAACCCACGAACAACTTCATAATAAACAACGGGGCAAATAAAAATGTTACTTCTTTTCAGCGTTTCAAGCCGATAACGTTTTTCCACAATCCTATCATTGCGCAGAATATCAATCACGACGTTAGTATCCAAAAGATAACGCATTATTCTTCTCCTATTGCCGCTGCCAATTCGTCAGCCTCTTCTTTTGTTAAAAGATGACGCATTTTATTAAGCGTTTCGAGCTGTCTGGCAACGCCTTCGTCGTCAAGCTTTCCGCCTTCCAATTTATCAACGCGATTTTTCAATTCGAGAAGATCGCATTGAACTTTAGCCAAAAGCAATAAAATTTTATCCTCGTTGGACATGATAAATCACCTCCTAATTGTTGAGCACGCTTTGAATAGATTTTTTCATAAGCCCAAGTTGCGTGGAAAGTCTAGCGTCGACGCCGCCATTAGGAGTTTCGATAACGCAATCGCCCGGCTTTAACGCCTCATCGGAAATTACTTCGATAATTGCGGTGCCGTCAGTGAGCATAGATTGAAATTCACTGCGCGCCATTAAAATTAAATCGTAGCTGTCGGGTTCCACGTGTATTTTAATTTCCTTCTGGTCGCGAACGTGATGAATCGCCTCGCGGACAACGGGTAAAATAACTTGTGGCACGTCTAGGAAATGTTGCGGCAAAATTTTTTCAATCGCCATTAACACAATCTTAACAATGTCATCTTCCGCCCGAATAAAATATTCTGCAGTCTGTTCTTTAGCGTCTTGAATAGTCTTTTGAGCCTTGTCATTTGCCTGGCGAACGATTTCGGCAAGTTCTTCTTTAATTTTTGCTTTACCGTCTTTTATGCCCTGCGCTTTACCTTCCGTGTGACCTGCGTCGTAACCTTCTTTGTGCACACGTTCAAGGAGTTGTTCAGCTTCCTTTTTAGTGTCGGCTACGATTTTTTCTGCCTCTGCCTGTGCCGCATCCAAAGTTTCTTGTGCTTGCTGTTTAATTTGTTCTGCCTGCGATTTAATTTCCTCAGCTTGTTCTT
Source organism: uncultured Selenomonadaceae bacterium (assembly GCA_905236665.1). Taxonomy (GTDB): domain Bacteria; phylum Bacillota; class Negativicutes; order Selenomonadales; family Selenomonadaceae; genus Quinella. The sequence continues at coordinate 7,342 of CAJONF010000114.1, forward strand.
TTAGTAGCGTGGCTTGTTCTTTAGTTTTGTGAACTTCGCGCAAAGTTTCTTCCGTGAGTTTTTCTTTCTCTTCGATTTCTGCTATTTCCGCAAAAATTTTATCAAGGACTTCCGGCGGCAAGGTTCGTTCCGGCTCCGGCTCTTCGATTTGTTCTGTTGGTTCGTCAACAATTTCTTCTGGTTCCGGTTTTTCTTCAATCACGGGTTTTGGTCTGGCTCCGATTATAACCGGCTTGCCGACCGTCATATAACGAACAATATTTTTCTGCACTTTCTTACTCCTTAGCAAGTATTAAACCAGCATACCTTCGCCCTGACCACGGACAATAACAATCGTGCCTTTGTCTTCGAGCGTACGGATAACATTGACAATTTTTGTCTGCGCCTCTTCAACGTCGCGAATCTTGACGGGACCCATGTAAGAAATTTCTTCGCGCAACATATCGGCGGCACGTTTGGACATATTCTTATAAATTTTTTCGGCTACTTCGTCGCTTGTGGCTTTCATTGCCAATGACAAATCTTTTGTATCGACTTCGCGCAGAACAAGTTGCAAGGAGCGGTCGTCCAGCATGACAATATCCTCGAACACGAACATGAGTTGCTTGATTTCTTCGGCAAGTTCGGGGCTGTCCACTTCCAACGATTCGATAATTGCGCGCTCTGTTGCACGGTCTACGCGGTTCAAAACTTCGACAACAGCGGGTACGCCGCCGGCTATGGTGAAGTCTTGCGTGGACAGCGAGGAGATTTTCTTTTCAAGCACGCGTTCAACTTCGCGAATAACGTCCGGCGATGTTCTGTCCATTAGCGCAATACGCTTTGCAACGTCGGCTTGTGCGTCTACAGAAAGACCGCTCATGACAATTCCGGCTTGGTCGGGGGAAAGATACGCCATAACCAGCGCGATTGTCTGAGGGTGTTCGTTCTGCAAGAAGTTTAACAGTTGCGAAGGATCGGTTTTGCGCAGGAACTCGAACGGGCGAACTTGTAAACTGCTTGTCAAACGATTGAGAATTTCTGTAGCTTTTTCTGCACCCAGAGCTTTTTCCAAAACGGTTTGTGCATATTCCAGCCCGCCGGTTGAAATGTAGTCATTTGCCATCATCAGCTGATAAAATTCGCTGATAACCGCCGCCTTTTTATCAACGCTGACGTGTTTATTATTGGCAATTTCCAACGTGATTGATTCGATTTCGTCCTCGTCCATGTGCTCGAAAACTTTTGCGGCATATTCTCCGCCCAGCGATATAAAAAGTATAGCGGCTTTTTCATGCGCGGTCATTGGTTTGGGTTCGCTGTACATATCCTGTAAACTTGGCATTTAATCTCCTCCGTTCAAAAGAAAAAAGCTGTTAGCTATTAGCTTTCAGCTTTCAGAAAAAAATTTTAACCAAAAGCCAAAAGCTATACGCTAAAAGCTTAAAAAATTACTCGTCCTCGGAAAGCCACGTCTTAATAAGCATGGCAACATCCGCCGGTTTTTCGTCGATAAATTTAAGGATAGCTTGCTTTTCGGCGCGCTGACGTTTTTCTTCTTCAGTAAGATTTTCTTCCGGAATAATATTTTCCTCAACGTCTTTAGCTCGCTGTTCAGCTTGGGCTTGCACTTCGGCAAGGCGTCTTTCTTCTTCGGCGCGTATGGCTTTTTCTTCTTCTTCGCGAGCAATTCTTTCAGCCTCGCGTTTAGCCTCTAACTCCGCTTCACGCTCTTTACGTTTTTTCCAGCGATACATAAGGAATCCGCCCAAAAGCAAAGCTGCAAGTAAAATCATAGCCGCAATCTCCGTGTATAAAATCCTGTCTTTGCGCAACTGTTCTTGCCGCGCCTCCGCCGCTTTTTGATCTTGCAGGTCGGTATTAAACGGCATCGGCTCGACGGAAATGGTATCGCCGCGATTTTCGTTTATGCCCGCCGCAGAACTTACAGCGCGCAGAAGCCCTTCCTGTTGCAAATCGGTAATTTCATCGTTGACCAAAACAGCAACAGTTAGGCGGCGAATAGAACCGGGCGACGCTATGATTTTCTGGTTTTCCTCGTTGATCTCGTAATTTCTGGTTGACTCTTTGCGCTCGTATTCGGCATTAGCGTTGCGGTCTTCAGCCACATAGCCAGGGACATTGCCCGTGACTCCGGCAGGACCGCCGGGGATATTGGATTGACCGTTATAACTTTCGCTGATGTCCTGTTGACTGCGGATAATTCCGGATTCGTCAACCACGGGCGTAAAAGTTTGGCGGTCGATTTTTTTATCGTCGAAATCCAATTCCACGCTGACACGAACGAAAGCGTTGCCCTCGCCCAAAGTTTTATCAAGCATAGTCTGAACGTTTTGCTGAATGTGGTCGCGAACTTTCTTTGTCATTTCAATTTGATGAAGTGCGCGCAGATTGTAAGCGTTTTCCTTTTCCAGCGCGTCATCGTCGCTTTTATTTAGGATATTGCCCGCCTCGTCGACGATTGTGATATTTTCGGGAGAAAGACCTTGCACGCTGTGACTAACCAAATTGACAATGCCTTTAACTTCGGGCGTCGTCAACTTAGTTTCGGGTTTAAGCATCAATAGGATTGACGCCGTCGCGGGCTTTTCATTCTTTTTATAGAGGCTGTCCTCCGGCAAAACGATATGAACACGCGCTTTGTCCACGCTACCTAAATGTTCAATCGTGCGTGTAAGTTCGCCCTGCAGTGCTTGAAGATAATTAACTTTGTTTTGAAATTCTGTGACACCCAACTTGCTATCATCAAAAAGTTCAAAACCTTTGTTACCGCGAGGAAGTCCCGCCGTCGCCAAATCAAGTCGCAAATCGTGAACTTGAGTGGCTGGGACAAGAATCGTCGCACCTTTTTTATCTTCCAGCAATTCATAGGGCACGCCCGCTTCTTTTAGGCTGTTCACAACGTCGCCGGCGTCTTTCGTCTCCAAATTGGTATACAGCGGCACATAGTCGGGCTTGCTGCCGTACCAGAAACTGATTCCCGCGAAAGCAAGCACGAGTACAATAATTGCGCCTATGATAAAATATTTACGTTTGCTTTCATATCGGTTCCACAGCTCCCTAAGCCGCTCTCTCCAATTCGCCAATAAACTCAGTCCTTTCTAGGGACTAGGAACAAAGAACTAGGAACTAGTTCCTAATTCCCATTTACTAGTTCCTACTACACCTGCATACGCATAATTTCTTGATATGCTGCCGTTGCACGGTTTCGCAACTGAAGCGTTAATTGGAGGGCGATCTCAGCTTTTTGAGAAGCAACCACAACTTGAGAAATGTCCTCTATCCTACCCGCAGCCAATGCCGCGTTCAGTTTTTCGGATTCAAGTTCAAGCTCGTTCGTTTTCTTCAATGCGTCGACCATGAATTCCCCAAAACTTTTTACGGGCTGTTCGTTAATATCATTTTCGCCCAGATGACTTCTCGCGCTCATATGCACGGGTGCCATTTCCAACGGCGTTATTTCCATCTTGTCACCTTCCCTTTACCAATTAGGATTGCTCACACCATGGAGATTATAAACACTTCACCAAACAATATCAAATCTTTTTTTAAGAATTATTTGCCGATTTCTAAAGCTTTGCTCGCCATAGCTTTTGCCGCGGTAATTGCTGTAGCGTTCGCCTCGTAAGCGCGCTGTGCAGTTATCATGTCGACCATTTCGGTTACGGTGTTGACGTTTGGCTTTTCAACATAACCTTCAGCATTGGCGTCGGGGTGACCGGGATCGTAAACGATTGGTCCTTGCGAATTGTCCTGCATGATTGCTACTGCGCGAACACCCTCGCCCGTTTGGCGACTCAAGCCGACCGCCTTCATTAAAGTCTGTTCAAAAGTTTTCGGCTCACGATTGCGCGGTTCAAAGACAACAAAGCGGCGTTTGTAAGCTCCGCCCTGTTCGGTGCGCGTCGTGTTGGAGTTGGCGATATTATTTGAAATAACGTCCATTCTTAACCGCTCGGCAGTCAAACCGGACGCTGAAGCATCAATTCCTAAAAACATTCCCATAAAAATTTCGTCTCCTCATTACTGTTGTCCGCTGGTTATGGCGGTCTTCATGCGCGTTACGTGGCTACCAAGTTCGGTGGCAAGCGCGTTATAGTAAAGAGTATTTTTTGCCAGCGTCGCCATCTCGACATCAATATCAACGTTGTTGTTGTCCACGCGCATAATATTTGTCGTGTCCTGAATAATCGTCGGTTCGGCATGAAAAGCAAGCGGTGCGGCGGGCAAATGCCTATCGTGCGTCCGAACCATTTTCAACTTCCCGTCGGGTTCTTCGCCGTAAATTTCACGCGCCAGCAGATCTTCAAAGTTCACAGTAGACTTGCGATAGTTTGGAGTATTAACGTTTGCAATGTTGTTTGAGATGATTTCTTGCCGAATAGTCGCCGCCGTCATTGCTCGCGGCAGATAATCGAAATTCGACGAGCCTAGAACTTGTTCAAGCACACCCGATGCACTCACCTTTCTAAAATCTATTCTGTCAACAAAAAATTCCGAAAAAACTTCGATGCTAATTCTACAACACAAAAATTTTTTCTTCAACCTCGACGAATAAAAAATATCAATGAAGTTTTCAACGCAAGTTATGATTCCCCTTTAAGCTTGTCAAAAAAATTTTTAGCTGATATATTTTGTTTGCTACAAGAGGTGATAGCTTAATGAATCGCAGAAATTTTATCAAAAACTTTTTAATCGGCGGAGCAGGTTTAACTGTGGCGGCTGGCGGCGGAATTTTTTATTATGTTAATCGCCCCGAATTTGGACGACTGCCCAGCGGTTCGCGCTTGGAAAAAATTTTAGCCTCGCCGCATTATTTCAAAGATCATTTCGAGTGTTTAACGCCCGTGCAAGTCATGAGCGACGATGTGCAGGAAAAAGAAAATCGAATCGTGGCAACGTGGAAATTTCTTTTCGGCGACAAAACCGGTTTAATTCCGCCAATGCCTGTGCCTACCGTCAAAACTGATTTAAAAAATTTAGGTGACTCCGACTGCGCAATTTGGCTGGGACATTCGACGATTTATTTGCAGCTTGCCGGAAGAAAAATTTTAATCGATCCGGTCTTTTCAAGTTACGCCTCGCCGATTTTTTTTGTGAACCGTGCGTTCGACGGTAGCAATATTTTTTCAGCACAAGATTTCCCCGCGCTTGATATTTTGGCGATAACTCACGATCACTGGGATCATCTAGATTACCCGACGATTATCGCGCTTAAGCCGAAAATAAAAACTGTGCTGTGTCCTTTGGGTGTTGGTGAATATTTTGAGCAATGGGGCTTTGACGCAGATAAAATTATCGAAGAGGATTGGGATTCCGTGATTGATTTTGGGCATGGATTGACGGCGCATATTTTGCCGAGCCAGCATTTTTCCGGCAGAATGTTGACGCAAAATCCAACGCAGTGGTGTGCATTTGCATTTATTACTCCTGCGCGAAAAATTTTTTGTTCGGGCGACGGCGGCTACTCAAATCATTTCTACGACATTGGCAAAAAATTCGGCGGCTTTGATTTGGCGTTCATGGAAAACGGGCAATATAATCTGGCATGGCACGCGATACATATGCTCCCAGATGAAACGGCGCAGGCTTCGGAAGATATTCAAGCAAAAAAAGTTGTGCCGATTCACGCGGGAAAATTTGCACTCGCCCGCCACCTGTGGAACGAACCTTATAAAGATTTGCTCACTGAAAGTTTGGACAAAAATTACGAACTATTAACACCAAAGATCGGCGAACTTATAAATTTTGACGGCGAACAAAATTTTTCTAAGTGGTTTGAGATGTAAAAAACTGCGGACAATGTCATTGGTTGCTCATAGCTTAAGATAACTTTGATTTATAAATTTTCCTGCGCTGATTGACATTGAAATAAATAAAATCTATAATTGCGATACACGTTAAAAATTTTTAGGAGGGTGTAATTATGGCGAAACCGGTAAAAATTATGGAAACAGTCCTGCGCGATGGTCATCAATCGCTGTGCGCAACACGTATGCGCTATCGTCAAATGGAACCTATGCTTGCAAGCCTTGATAAAATTGGTTATAAAGCTCTGGAAGCGTGGGGCGGCGCAACTTTCGATACTTGCTTGAGATTTTTGGACGAAGATCCGTGGGAACGCCTTGACAATCTCAAGAAAAATCTTAAAACCCCGATTCAAATGCTCCTGCGCGGACAAAATCTGCTCGGATATAATCATTATTCCAACGACGTTGTAGAAAAATTCGTTCAGCACGCCTCGGCGCATGGTATTGGCGTCTTTAGAATTTTCGACGCGCTTAATGACGTTCGTAATCTCAAAGTCGCGATAAAAGCCGCGCTGGCTTGTCCCGAAAAGCCCGAAGTCCAAGGTTGCTTAGTTTATACGATTAGCCCCGTTCATACAAATGAAATGTTCGTCGAATTGGCTAAAGAGTTGCAGGAAATGGGCTGTCACAGCGTCTGTATTAAAGATATGTCCGGCTTGCTCGCTCCTTATGTTGCCGACGACCTCGTAAAAAAACTTAAAACCGGTTTGGATATTCCCGTTGAACTGCACACGCATTGCACAAGCGGTTTTGGTCACGCAACGTACCTTAAAGCGATTGAAGCTGGCGTTGACATTGTTGACTGCGCACTTTCTCCTTTCTCCAGTGACACTTCGCAACCGTGTACAGAAACTATCGTTGCAATGCTCGCGGGCACTGAACGTGACACCGGTCTTGATCGTCAGGCTATGACACCCATTGCAAAACATTTCCTCGAAGTCAAAAAAGAATTGATTCAAGAATTTGGGCTTAAAGGTTACTTCGATATTAACGTTAACGTCCTCGACTTCCAAATCCCCGGCGGTATGCTCTCGAATCTCGCAAATCAGCTTAAAGAAGCCGGCATGGAAGATAAATATCAAGACTTGCTCGACGAAATGCCCCGCGTCCGCGCAGATGCAGGTTATCCGCCGCTTGTCACGCCGTCCAGCCAGATTGTCGGCACCATGGCTACCTTTAACGTCATGGCGGGCGAACGTTATAAAATGGTTCCTAACGAATTCAAAGATATGGTTCGCGGCAAATTCGGTCGCACGCCCGTTCCCGTCGACAGAGATTTCATTGTTAATACGCTTAAAGTCCCCGAAGATCAAATCATTGAAGATTGTTCAGTTGAAGACGCCAAGGGTGAAACTTTCGCGCAGTTCAAAGACGAATTAATTAACAAAGGCTTCCTTAACCCGACCGATGAAGACGTTTTGAGCTACGCGCTGTTCCCGCAAGTCGCTGAAGAATTCTTCAAAAAACATTACAAACAAGTCACCGCTTACAAAAGATAAATTTCTCCGAAAAATCTTTTCAACTCCCGCCGCGGGAGTTTTTTTGTGCTGAAAATCTTGCAAGCCTCAAAAAATTCTTCTATAATAAAAAAAATTTTTAAGCGGGGTGATTTTATGGAGATGGCAACAATTTTTCTAATCTGGCTGGCAGTTGTGGTTATCGACAACCTTGCTAAACGAAAAAAAAGACGGCTCCCGCCGCCCCAAAACAATTCGCCCGATTTCGATATCCCAACTTTAACCAACGATCCAAATTTCCCAGGCGAAGAAATCCCGATTTTTATTGAAAGTCCTCGTCCAGCTGAAATTCGACAAAAAAATTTCACTCCACGCCCGAAAAAAAATTCCGAACGAGTGCAAGAATTTCGTGAACCGGAAGAAACTAACGAACTTGATTTAAATTTCGCGCCTTCAAACGTGATGGACGCAATTATTTTAAGCGAAATTCTAGGAAAACCAAAATCTTTACGTAAAAAAAATTTTTAACCTAACTGCGCGAGAATTCCCCCGCCTATAATCTACTTGAGATGTTGCACAAAGCTCGTCGCCTGTGTGCGGCGAAGCAACACTCATACTTGTTCTACCGTAGGGACTACGGA